>JAPWVA010000212.1 GCA_028275245.1 Actinomycetota bacterium | reverse complement strand
CCACCTCTACCTCTTTCTGGGAATAGCCCCCCTCATCGGGGGCATCTACCGCAGGTCCGGGGGAGCAGCGTATGCCTTCGCCCTCTCCGCCCTCCTCTACGGGGCGTCGGTGGCCCTGCGCCGCGACCTCCCCCCAGGGTACCCTTTCCTCTCCACCTTGCTATGGAGATACCTGTACCTCGGTGGCGCAGCCTTCCTGAGTATGTACGTGGTGGACGAGGTCCTCAAGGACCGCCGACAGCTCAAGATACTCCACGAGATATCCCAGAGCGCGGGCAAGAGCCCCGCCATGTACCACGTCACCCGGGAGATCAATCACCGGCTGGTGGGAATCTTCCGTGCCGAGGTGGCCTGTTTGTACCTGCATGACGAGCATTCCCACATGCTCAGAGCCCAGGTACCGGTGGTGGGATACGACCACTTCGGCGTGGTCCTGGACGTGAACCTGGAGGGGGAGGGGTTGCTGGCCCAGCTGTTTTCCGGGGGTAAGGCCTCCATCGTGGCGGCGCGAGAGGGACAGACCTTGGACTTGCCCCCCTTCACCCCGGCCAAAGAGGTGAGGAGCATCATGGCCATTCCCCTCTCCGCCCGGGGCAAGAATATAGGCCTGGTCCTGCTCCTGAATGGGAGAGGGAAGAGGGGATTCACTGAGGCGGACCGCAGGTTGGCGGAGTCCCTGGCCCCTCACCTGTCCGTGCTGGTGGATAATGCCCTTCTCTACCTGCGCACCGAGGAGAAGGTAGCCCAGCTCACCAGCCTCATCCGGGTGGTGGACGCCATGGGAAGCCTCACCGACATGGGGGACCTCTGCGATCTGGCATTGGACGTGGCCAGGGGCCTGTTTGCCGTGGACAGGGCCCTCATACTGGCCCTGGACGGGGAGGGAGGACGGGTGAAGCTCCTCCGCCAGTCGGGCTTCCGCCGGGAATACCTGGACAAGTACCTGGAGCGGTTGAACTCCTGCCCCCAGGACTGCCCGGTCCTCGCCGGCAAGGATTTCTACCTTTGCCGGGATATGTCCGCCGATCCACTTTGCGCCAACCTGGCGGTGGACCCGCATGTGAAATCGGTGCTCTGCGTTCCGCTGCGGTCGGGGGACGCCACCTTCGGGGCCATGTACATGGCCAGCTCCTACTCGAGGGCCTTCGGGGAAGAGGACGTATCCCTGGCCAAGGCCATAGGCGAGCAGCTGGGCATGGCCCTCCAAAGGGCCTGGCTTTTCGAGGAGGTCAATCGGCTGGCCATCACCGATGAGCTCACCGGGCTGTACAACTACCGCCACCTCAGGAAGACCCTGGCGGAGGAAGCCAGCCGGGCCCTGCGCTACGGCAGGAGCCTATCCTTCATCATGCTGGACATCGACCACTTCAAGCTATACAACGACCGCCATGGCCACATCAGGGGAGACGAGGTGCTCCGCATCCTGGCGGACATCCTGAAGGGCAACACCAGGGAGGTAGACATGGTTTTCCGCTACGGGGGCGAGGAGTTCTCCATCCTGGCCCCTGAGCTCTCCAAGGATGATGCATATCTTATGGCGGAGAGGCTGAGGAAGCTGGTGGAGGAACATCCTTTCCCCCTGGAGGAGACCCAGCCCGCGGGGCGCATCACGGTGAGCATGGGCGTGGCCTCCCTGCCCGAGGACACGCGCTCCCCCGAGGACCTGGTGGACAAGGCCGACCATGCCCTCTACCTGGCCAAGTCCGGGGGTAGGAACCGCGTCATCCGTTACGGCGAGGAGTGGAGCCTTCACCCCGGAGGCCACCCGCCGTGAGACCGGTAGCGCTACCGGTAATCAGGGCCTGGCGGCCCGCCAGTGGCCCGCTCCCTCCTTTCACCGGCGGGAGCAGCCTGCTTCATGGAGTACGGGGCTTCGGGCGGGTCACGGCCAGCGGGGACGCCCGCACGTTGCGTGGCCGTGGAGCGGATTCTAAAATAGAACACGTCAAGGGCGGGATGTGGCGCAGCTTGGTTAGCGCGCTAGACTGGGGGTCTAGAGGTCGCCGGTTCAAATCCGGCCATCCCGACCAGGAAGGAAGGCGGCGCAAGCCGCCTTTATATTTCCGGTGCGCGAACCCAGGGCTCGACTAGCCCCTGTTGACCTTTGAGTCCAGATCCCCGGCTACCGGAACGGCCGTCTTGTGCGGGCTCCCATCCCGGTCCTGATCCCTGGCCTTATCCCCACATCCCCACCCATACCCATGTCTCTCGGTGAACCCTGCCTTATAATGGGGAAGATCGTTCCCCGGTCGCATGGATGAGGTTCCTAGGCCGTTGAAGGACCGCGGCAAGGGACCCCTCTGCGGATAGGAGGACTGCCCATGGGCTTCCTTCGGAGGAACCTGGCCAACGCCATAACCCTGTTCCGTCTTCTGCTGGTCCCGCCCACGGCGTTGCTCATCCTCCGGGCCGGAGATTCGGATGCCGCCCGCTTTTGCGCCCTTTCCTTGTTCGTCCTGGCTGCGGCGAGCGACTTCGCCGATGGCCAAGTTGCCAGGAGAATGGGAATCGTCTCCGAGTTGGGAAAAGTCCTGGACCCCCTTGCTGACCGCGTCCTGGCCATCGCCGTGCTGGCCTGCCTCACGGCGGCGAGGCTTCTTCCCGCCTGGATGGCCCTGCTCGTGGTGGCCAGGGAAGCCCTTATGCTCCTGGGGGCGCCGCTTTATGGCCTTTTCGACCGGGAGGGCCGGGCGAGGATAGAGGTACACTGGACGGGCAAGCTGGCCACGGCCTGCCTACTCGCTTTCGTATCCTTGGTGTTGATACTGGGAAAGGAGGGGGAAGTCCCCCCCGCCTCCCTGGCCTTTTTCCTGCCCGGTATAACCTACTCCTACGCCAGCGGGTATATATATATGTTGAGATTCCTCCGCCAACTCCGCCGCAAGGCCGCCCGGTGAAGCGCGAACCAGGGCAGGCTGACGGGAGAAGGGCGTTGGAGGGGCTCGTTCTTCCAGAGAGAATCGATCGAGGAGGGGGGAATGGACATGTCTTCGGAGCTCGTGGAACCCAGGGAGGACAAGGACGTGGTCAAGGTCAGCTGGCTGGGACATGCCATGTTCTTGCTGGAGGACGGGGAAGGCAAGCGGCTGGTCACTGATCCCTACGACTCCCAGGTGGGCTACAGGGTGCCGGACATCGCCGCTGACGTAGTCCTGGTGAGCCACGACCACTTTGACCACAACAATGTCCGCGCGGTGAAGGGAAACCCCCAGGTGGTCAAGGGACCGGGTGAGGTGGAGGTGGCTGGCATCAGGATAAGGGGGTTCTCCTCCTACCACGACGCAAAAGGAGGTGCGGAGAGAGGGCCCAACACGGTGTACCGTTTCAC
>JAPWVA010000213.1 GCA_028275245.1 Actinomycetota bacterium | reverse complement strand
GGTTGATACCGGAAAAGCCCTTCCTTTCCCCTCCCGTTTTCCCTGCGATAAGCATGGGTATGATAGCGACGAGCAAGGGGGGCACGAGGAACCTGAACAACCCGAACAAATAGGAAAGCGCCTTGTCAGCAGCCCTACCTACCGGTCCCAGGGAACGGACATAAACGGCCACGGCCAAGAGGATCGCCAGGGCGGCCAATATCACCGAGGCTATCTCCCTCAGATTCTCCGGGGTGTTACTTGACCGTACCGACCCGCCCCGGATCACCTTGCCCTTGCCCCGCGAAGCCCCACAGCGTGAGCTGGCAGCCCCGGAACCCTTCTTTTCCGCGCCTGACCCCTTCCTTCGCTGCTGCCCCTTCCGTGCGTCCATCCTCCCTCATCCTCCGCCGTCTACCTGCCACCGGGGCGTCATAGCTAGATCCACACCTGGAATCACCCTCTAGATTAAAATACACCCCGGCAGGGACACCGACCTTCCGGGGCCGAGAAGGCACTCGAATACGGTAAGCCTGACTTGGGCCAACATGCCCCGTCTTCAGCTGCGGGTGTAGGACCGGAGCCTCAGAACCCCATCAGTTTCTCTATACCCAGTAGCAGCCCCTTTACCTGGGATACCTTCCTCAGGGCAAGAAGCACTCCCGGCATAAAGGAGGTCCTATCGTAGGAATCATGCCTTAAGGTGAGGGTCTGGCCCTGCCCCCCGAAGATGACCTCTTGGTGGGCTACCAGCCCCGGAAGCCTCACGGAGTGCAGGTGGATGCCCCCACGGTTCATTCCCCTGGGCCCTTCCAGGCTCTCCTCGGGTGCCCTGTTCCACTCCTGGAGGATCTTGGACGCAGTGCTCAGGGCAGTCCCCGAGGGAGCGTCCTTCTTACCAGGATGATGCAGCTCGATTATCTCGCAGGAATCCATGAAACGTGCTACCACCCTGCAAAGTTCCATCAAGAGCACCGCTCCCACGGAGAAATTGGGTGCCACAATGCACCCCAACCCCCTTTCCCCAGCCAGACGGTCAAACATCTCCAGGTCCTCGGGGACCAAGCCGGTGGTCCCCACCACACAGTGGATCCCGCGCTCTAGGCAGTACGCCACGTTCTTCCTGGCCTCAGGCGCTACCGTGAAATCCACAGCAGCCTGAATTCCCTCCAGATCCGCCTCTTCTGGGCTGCTCGCTATCACCAAGTCGGTATGTAGACCGGGTACGATGTCTCTCAATAGCCGTCCGGCATAAGCCGGGTCCACCGCGCAGACCAGTTCCATGTCATCCTGGGAAGCGACCGCCAAGCAGACTTCCCTGCCCATCCTCCCCCCGGCTCCGAATACCGCCACTTTCATGGAACTCCCCTCCCGAACATCATCCTTGCCGGACATCTCAACCTCACTATGCGAACCTACCAAACAAAACGACCCCGCTCATCAGGAGGGAACTTTTGTCAAGGGTTGCCGGTAAAACCTTTTTCCGTTTTTCTACGGCCATGGTGCTCAGCGGGAAATGTCGATTCCCAGGGCTCCCTCCTCGAAGGGCCCCACCACCGCCAGCGCCAGGTTATCCCCGCCGAAAAGCCGCCAGGCCAATTTGTCCACCTGCTCCTTGCTGACCTGGTCTAGTCGGTCCAGCAATCGATCCAGGGAGAGTATCTCCCCCCCATATAACTCGGCCTTTCCCAGCCGGGTCATCCTCCCGCTGCTTTCCTCCAACCCCAGGACGATGCTCCCCTTGATGTGGCTCTTGGCCCTGGATAGCTCCTCTTCGGTAATCCCCCCCTCGGCCAACCTCGTCATCTCCGCCCGGATCTCCTCCACCACCCTGGGGGCATTGGAGGGGTTTGTACCGGCATATACCGCCACTAGTCCTGCATCCCGGTACATGGAATGGTAACTGTACACGGAATAGGCCAGGGACAGCTCCTCGCGGATTCTTTGGAACAGCCGGGAGCTCATGCCTCCCCCTAGGATGTTGTCCAGGATGGCCAGGGCGAAACGATCGGGGTGGTTACGGGGCAGTCCTGGTGTCCCCAGGACGATGTGGGCTTGTTCAGTCTCCCTTTCCACCACCAGAGTACCCCCCTTAGCCTGTGGCACCTCTGAACTCCTCTCCGGCAACCCATCGCTCTTCTGGGTTCCCAAGTAGCGGTCCAGCAATTCCAGTATCCTTTCATGCGAGATGTGCCCGGCCGCGGCCACCACCAGGTTCCCCGAGCGGTAATACTCCTGGAAAAAGGGGATTATCTCGCTCCCACCCATCTTCCGAATGGTGGACTCCCGTCCCAGCACGCTCCTTCCCAGGGGGTGCGAGTCCCAGAGGGCGGCGGCGAAATAGTCGTGCACTATGTCGTCGGGAGCGTCCTCGTGCATGGAGATCTCCTCCAGGATTACCTTCCGCTCCGCCTCGATGTCCTGCTCCCGCATAAGGGGGTCCATGAGCATATCTGCCATGATGTCTACAGCCCTTTCCAGGTCCTCGTCCAAGACCTTGGCGTAATAGCAGGTGTACTCCTTGGCGGAAAAGGCGTTAAGCTCGCCCCCCATAGCATCGAATTCCTCGGCAATGTCCCTCGCCGACCTCCTGCCGGTCCCCTTGAAGAGGAGGTGCTCGATGAAATGGCTTACTCCCAAGAGGTCCTCCGGCTCATCCCGGGAGCCCACCCCAACCCAGAATCCCACAGTGACGCTGCGCAGGTGGGGAACCTCCTCGGTGATGACCCTGATTCCGTTGGGCAGCACTGTTCTCTTATGGCGGGGCTCGTTCATCGACGGGGACGTGGTTCTGAGACTCACCACTTCTTGCGGTCCTGCTTGGGCTTCATGCCACCGAATCCTTTGCCCTTGCCCTCCCCTCTTCCACCAGGCCCCGAGGGGTGGCGCGCCGGGCGACGGGTTTCCTGGCGTACCTCCTTCCGGGGTTCGGGACGCGATTCCCTCCTATCCTCCCTGTCCTTTTCCTCCTCGGGCAGCTTCAAGTCGATACCCCGGAGGTTGACCCTGCCCAGCTTGTCTATCTCGGCTATCTCCACCCGCACCTTGTCGCCCACGTTGATGACGTCCTCCACCTTGGTGATGCGCCGGTCGGTGGAGAGGCTGGAGATGTGAATGAGTCCCTCTTTCCCGGGCAGGTACTCCACGAAGGCGCCGAAGTTGGTGGTACGGGTCACCGTTCCCTCGTACTGCTCCCCGGGCTGGGCATCTTTGATGATCTGTTCCACCATGCGCTTGGCGGCCATGCCGCTCTCCAGGTCCTTGGCGGTGATGAACACCCGTCCGTCGTCCTCGATGTCTACCTCCACGTCGAAGTCGGCGATGATCTTGTGGATGACCTTGCCACCGG
>JAPWVA010000211.1 GCA_028275245.1 Actinomycetota bacterium | reverse complement strand
CCATAGACCCCGCCGATCACGAGATCTACGCCGTGAGCGGAGATCAAAAGGAGAAAATCATCACCTTCTTCAACCAGGGGGACATGAACTGTGCCGCCTTGGGCATCTTCCTCGCCCTGGGCGCGAGTGGCATGCGCGGGACAGGAGCCGGTTTCCTGATCCTCGACGACCCCTCCCAGAGCCTCGACTCCACTCAGAAAAGCAGGCTCGCCGCGCTCATCGACCTTGTGGCGGGCGAACGGCAGGTGGTGATCGCCACCATGGACGGGGAGCTCCTCCAGGCCTTGATGAAGGAGGTCGGCAAGACCAAGAGCCTGTACTGTTTCGGCGAGTGGGATCCGGTGACCGGCCCGTCCATCGCCAGGGGGTGATCCCGGTGGGCCTGCCCTACCATACCGCTATGCAACTCGAAATGATATGGAATCTGCATGGGAGGGAATTCGGTAAGATCGCCCAGAAGCTCTTGGCCCTCTCCTTCGTGGACATGGGCTTCCGCCTCGCCGAGGAGCGCGCCGTGCAGGGCGTGGACATCGATGTCGTGAACGACGAGGGCGGCGAGAAGCTGTCCATCGAGGTCAAGACCAGCATGGGCTCAAAGGTGTCCATCGGGAAGAAGGACCTGGAGGGCTTGGAGTCCCGGCGGAGGAACGACGGGTACAGGCCCTATTTCGCCTTCCTTTTCAAGCCCCACTGCCTGGGCGACGGGTGGATGTTGGTCCCCGCCGCCAGCATCGGGGAGGGGGATTCCCACGCCATGCGGCTAGCGGGGAAGGTGGATGCCGAGCTGACCGCCAGGGTGAACGCCGCCTTCCCAGGCGTAGTGGAGAGGATCCTGGACGACCTCCTCGACTGCCCGGAAGGCCAGGCCCTGGCAATGCTTAGGGAAAAACACGGCATTTGAACTATTATCGCCAGGCCTACGCACGGGTAGACCCCGACCTGGGAATGCTCCGGGAAGAACACGGCATTTGAAACTAGGGGAACACCAAGGGGTTAAGATCCCATATCTGCTGGCAATGCTTCGAGAAAAACACGGCGTATGAAAGCCGCAGGTGGCCAACGAAGGCTCAAGGGACGTCGCCAATCAAAAGGGCAGCGACTTCCGCCCTCTTCCAGGCCTGCAAAAAAGTTGGCTTCCTAGTGCTTGGCCTCCACCTCGTCCCTTCCGCCTTGCCAGATGTACTAGGTTATCCAGCAACCGTTTCAGGTAAGCACTCGGCTCATAACCGGCGGAGGGCAACGGGACAGCTGTCCCCAAGCCCTCCCTTTGGGGGAACTCCTGATCATGCCCAGGGCTACGACGATTCCACCACCTCCAGCAGCAAGGAAAGCTTCGGCTTCCGCCGGATCCCACGCGTGCCCGGTGGCTCCAGCCGGACCTGACACGTGCCCGGTAGGCAAGCCCTCCCGCCTCGAAACCCTATTCCCTTCCCCTCCATCTCCCGGCTTTGAGGGGTGGGTGTTCTTCTGTGAGATACCTTCCTGCTCCGTCGCCCCACGGGCCCATGAATATCCTCGACCCAATGCCTCGGCAAAGGACCAGGAACCCGGCAAGCAATCTTTCCCCTGCTCTTAACTTCCCCTCTATCACCTGGCACGACCCATCGGTGGTTCACACCCATGCATGGGGGGACAACGTGCTAAACCAGTACTATCAACCATGATGGCTCGATTCACCCCTATGCATGGGAGGACAACGGTTCGACGGGCCTTGATGGCTCTTTCCCCAAGGTTCGCCCCCACGCCTGGGGGGACAACACGGACGTCGCGGGGTCCATCGTGACGTGCGTCGGTTCACCCCCATGTGTGGAGGGATGACTCCATGGCCCTGAACTCCCACTCCCACCTGTTGCCGTAGGAGATGGAGGCTCCTGGGGCGCCTTTTCTCCCTCTTTAGGGTCCGGAAGGTCTCCATCGCCAGCCGGGAGGGAAGGAGGAGTTGAGGGGCGGGCGAACCGGAGGCGCTCTGAACGTGGGGAACACTTAGGGAACGGTGCCCCGGGGCCAATAACCCAAAAGGAAAGCAGGTCAAGGATTAACCCTCTGACCTGCTTTTTTACCTGGCACGCCCGGAGGGAGTCGAACCCCCAACCTACGGATCCGTAGTCCGTCGCTCTATCCAGTTGAGCTACGGGCGCACCCTCTTTGTATTCAAGATAATACCACAACCTTCGGCCGGAAGCAGCCCGCTGACCCCACCGGGGACGCTGCCCTGCCCTGGGAAAACCCTACATGCCCAGCTCCTGGTCGTTGAGGGTGCTCTCTTCGAAAGCCCCAGGGTCCAGGTTTTCCAGCAGGGAGTCTATCTCCTGGATGATATCGTCCACTTGCTCCTCCACGGCCTCGCCTTGTCCGCCGGTCCCAGCAGTACCGGAAGGGGTGGCCTCCTCGCCTTTTCCGCGGCAGGAAACCGCGGAAACCGTCAGAACCAAAAGGAGCAGCACGCAAACAGTAACCAACCTCGCTCTTATCTTCAACATCGCGACCTCCGCAAGCGATAGCTCACCTTACACCCTTATCCCGCCTTCCTGGAAAGCTCCTGGAGATCGGTCCTGATCTCGTCCTGGTAGAAAAGCCGGATGTCCAGGATGTCCTTGCGCACCTCCCGGAGGAGTTCCCGGGCTTCGCCCAGAAGACTCAGGAAGGATTGGGCAGCCTGGTCGGCTGAGAGGGCAAGGATCTCCTTCAGCTTCCCCATGAGATTGGAGTAATCCGAGGAAAACTCCTTCAGCATTCCCTCCAGGGTGGCCAGGTCCTCCTTCAAGGCAGACACATCGTAACCCCTTTTCTCCAGCGCATCGAGGGCGGAGGCCAATCTCTCCTTCAACTTGGAGAAAACCTCCGCGTGCCTCTGGTAATTGTTCTCGTAGCGGGTCACGACCAGCTCCATCCTCTCCCTTATGAACTCCCACCGCTCCTGGACACGCTTCTTAAGAGGTCCCTCCTCCCTCGACTGCCTGCGAACCTGGGCCGGCGCTACCGCGATGGCGCAAAGCGTTAGCAGCGTGGCAAGGATCACCGCGAGGAAAACCCTTTTCATGTTCACCTCCCTGTCCGCTCCGCGACCTCTCTTCCGCTATCCTATCTTTTCCTCAAGTCCTCTCTCCTTCTAAACCACGCCTTCCAGTTGCGGGAGTCGCTTTCGCAAATCCCCAAAAAGAAAATGGCGGAAGGGGAGGGATTCGAACCCTCGAGGCGGGTTTCCCCGCCCACACGATTTCCAGTCGTGCTCCTTAGGCCAGACTCGGACACCCTTCCGCTTCAAGTTCGTACGGCAATTATTATAAACCCGCTCCTGCCAGGTCACCAAAAAGGAGAGGTGCGGAAAGGGTTTTCCC
>JAPWVA010000210.1 GCA_028275245.1 Actinomycetota bacterium | reverse complement strand
GTGGGCGGATGGCCTCATGACGCCGGAGGTCGTAGTCACACCGCCGGATATAAGGGAGGAGCTGGAAAGGCGGGCGGAGGGGATACTGGAGATGGCCCGTGGGAAGATGGTGGAGAGGGGCCTTACCCCGAGGACGGAGATCCGATGGGGGAACCCGGCGGCCGAGATAATCGATGAAACCCGGGCGGGGGGCTACGACCTGGTGGTGCTGGGCACCCACGGTCACGGAGCCCTCAGGGGCTTCCTCATGGGGTCAGTGAGCGACCGAGTGGCTCGCCACGCCCCCTGCCCGGTGCTGCTGGTGAGGTGAAAGGCCCTCGCGAGAGCTGCGGGATGGGGCTTGACGGGAAGGGCCGGTGGGGCGGGATATGTGGATCCTTCCTAGAGCTCCGTTAGGGAGGGTGGAGACGCGGAAGCGGGGGCGGTGGTCAACACGGGGATTCCGACCTGGTTCCGGTGAGGAAGGAGGTAACCTGCCTTGGGAAAGACCATAAAGGAGATAAATGAGCGGATCAAGAGTGGGAAGGCGGTAGTGGTGACCGCCGAGGAGATAATTGACCTAGTCCGTGAAAAGGGCGTAGGGAGGGTGGCCCGCGAGGTGGACGTCATCACCACCGGGACCTTCGGGCCCATGTGCTCCTCGGGGGCCCTAATCAACTTGGGGCACCCCAGGCCCCGTATGAAGATACATCGCGCCTGGCTGAACGACGTGCCCGCCTACTGCGGTATAGCCGCCGTGGACATCTACCTGGGGGCCACGGAGATGGCGGAGCACGACCCCCTAAACGAGGTCTACCCGGGGGAGTTCCGGTACGGCGGGGCGCACGTGATCGAGGACCTGGTGGCGGGCAGGAAGGTGAGGCTGCGGGCTGAGGCCTACGGCACGGACTGCTACCCCCTGAAGAGGTGGGAGACGGAGTTGACCCTCCAGGACCTGCCGGACGCCCGCCTGTTCAACCCGCGGAACGCCTACCAGAACTACAACGTGGCGGTGAACCTCTCCGACCGGGTAATCTACACCTACATGGGGGTGCTGCGGCCCAATCTGGGCAACGCCAACTATTGCAGCGCCGGCCAGCTCTCACCCCTCCTCAACGACCCACTGTTCCGCACCATCGGCGTGGGCACCAGGATATTCCTGGGTGGGGGCATAGGTTACGTGGTGGATAGAGGCACCCAGCACCACCCGGAGGTGCCCAGGACCCCCCGGGGACACCCGAGGAGGCCCTCGGGGACGCTGGCGGTGATAGGGGATCTCAAAGGTATGAACCCCCGCTACCTGGTGGGATATTCGATGCTGGGGTACGGAGCCACGTTGGCTGTGGGGATAGGCATTCCCATCCCGGTATTGGACGAGGAGGTGGTGGAATCGGCCTCGGTGAGCGACGAGGAACTCTACGCGCCGGTGGTGGATTACTCGGTGGACTATCCCCAGGGCACTGGGAGAGTTCTCGGAGAGGTCTCCTATGCACAGCTCAGGAGCGGGGAGGTGGAGATCCTGGGTAGGAGGGTGCCCACCGCTTCCCTCTCCAGCTACGCCAGGGCCCGGGAGATAGCGAACGTGCTCAAGGAGTGGATAAGGAGTGGCAGGTTCTTGCTCACCGAGCCGGTGGAGCTTTTACCATGCCCAGACAGGGACAGGAAGGGAGGAGAGGGGAGTTGATCAGGAGGAAGGTGGTGCTCCACTTCCCCAGGGAGAAGGTGGACAAGCCCATCGTCAGCAAACTGGTCCGGGATTACAACCTCGATTTCAACATCTTGAAGGCCTCTATCACCCCTAAGGAGGAAGGACTCCTGGTGATGGAGATCACCGGCGAGGACGAGGATTACCGCCGGGGGGTGGATTACCTGGAGGCCTGCGGGGTGGAGGTCCAACCCCTCTCCCAGGACGTGGCGAGGAACGATGAGAGGTGCACCCATTGCGGGGCGTGTCTAGCCGTGTGCCCTACGAGGGCCCTTTACCTGGACGGGGAATCCATGGAGGTAGTCTTCGACAGGGAGGAATGCGTGGCCTGCGAGCTCTGCGTGAAGGTGTGCCCACCCCGGGCCATGGAGATAAAGTACTGAGGGCGGGCCCGCCCCGGGAAACCCCGCCGGGATGTAGAACAGAGGAGTGTGCCAGGAGGTGGAAGGGCGTCGCTGGCCAGGGCTGACCGATAAGGGGAGCCTGTCGGAGACTACTGACGCACGGGAAAGGCGAAGGCGCGCTCATCCCGGGAGTGGCCGGGGTGAAGGGGCCCGGGGAAAGGGACCCGAGGGAGGGTGAGATGCCCTACCTGGAGACCGAGAGCGGCCAGAGGATAAGGCTCGACGACTTCCCGGAGTGTACCCTGGGCAGGAAGGACCCTGCCAGCGGGTCCTTCCCCGAGGTGGACCTGGGGCCCTACGGGGCCCTGGAGGCGGGGGTCTCCAGGAAGCACGCTAAGATCACCAGGGTGGGAGAAGGGCGTTATTACATCATGGACCTCATGAGCACCAACTCCACGGCCGTGAACGGGGAGGCTCTCGAACCCTTCAAGCCACGGCTACTGGAGGACGGGGATGAGATAACTTTGGGACTACTGCGGATGGTATTCCGAGCCGGGAGTTGAAAGGGGCCCCGTCCAGGGGACGCGGCACCTGGCCGCTTTCCCCCGGAGATGAGAGCAGGTTACCCCACCCTCTTCACCCACCACCGTTCTATAAGGCTCCCCACGCTCTTTCAGACTGAGAATACAGCGGATTTCCCCACATTCCTCCCAGATGGATACCGGGACCGCCACCGGCCCTCGCGGAACCCTCGGTGTTTGTGGGGCTGCCGGGCAGTGGAGGGCACCCGACTGCCATGGTGGTGTCAGTCCGGTTGAAAAAAGAAAAAGGATAACACGGGCCGCCAAGACTCATCGGCCCATGTCCGGCTTTTCCTTTGGGGATGTTGGCGACCTCCTCACCGATGACGAAGACATCAAGGCCTGCATCATCTCATGTCCGGCTTTCCCCCTTCCGATAAAATCAACCGGAAATCATATGTCCGGCTTCAGATGACATGACAGGGTGGGGATGGAGATTTGGCTTCCAGGTACCGCATTCTGAGGGAAGTGGGTAGGGGGGCCATGGGCCGCGTCTTCCTAGCCCACGACCAACTCCTGGACAGGAAGGTGGCCATAAAGGAGTTGATGCTCCCCTCTTACCTTGACCGGGAGCAGCAGGAGGAGGCCAGGGAGAGGTTCAGGCGGGAAGCACAGGCGGCAGCTCGATTATCCCATCCCCACATCCTCACGGTGCACGATTTCCTGTTAGGGCCCAGCAAGGCCTTCATCGTCATGGAGTACCTGGAGGGGAAGACCCTCCGGGACATCCTGGAG
>JAPWVA010000209.1 GCA_028275245.1 Actinomycetota bacterium | reverse complement strand
GCCCCGAGGGCCATCTTCTTAAGCTCAAGTTTCATAACCAAGGGTAGAGTCAGAAGCCTCCTTGCGTCCTTTAACCTGCCAGGATTCCTAGAATTTCCATCATCGTGATCACGGGAACGAAAAGAGACCGGTTTCACCGTCTCTTTTCCCGTGGTCCCCCCACAGGGCATCCGAGGCATCCCTGGCGACGTGCCCCGCTCCCTTCGTCGCCAGTCCTTTGAGGAAATCGCTTCTCGCAAGCTTGTCCAAGATCCTGGCCTTGCTACCCAACTTCCCGGCGATCCTGGCCCCCACCGTAACGGCCAGCGTCCCCGCTAGGCATCCCCCGGTGAAGGCGAGCGCGGCCTCCAGTGCGCTTTGAGCCGTGCCCGTGGCTAGCCTGACCATGAAATCCGAGAGGAAGCCCAGGCAACCGGAGAGGAGAACGAAGGACGCCTTTTCCGATAGATCACTCGCCAGCAACCAAGAAAAGGAAACGGCAGCGTAATCCCCGCCCGCCGAGATACCCCCTCCTGCTAGGGCGGGTAGGAAAGGCGAGGAAAGACCCTGGAGGATCGTCTTCCCCAAAGAACCCGCGAATCCCGAAGTAAAGAAAAGAAAGAGGGCGATGCGAAGATCAGGCTTCTTTCCCTTGACCAGGGAATCGACCAGGTAAGCGAAGACGCTGGAGGAACCGTAGGCTATGAAACTCTTCAAAAATCCCGATAACCCCAGGGAGGAGTAACCGGATGCGAAGAAGGGCGCCAGGTGATGGAAAAGCAATGTTGACGTCCCCACCGACAACCCCAACAAGAGAGCCCAGGAAAAACAACCCCAGAAGGAAAAATCCCCTCCCCGCGAGGCGGCCACGTATAGGGAATAACCTAGGGAGGCCAGGCCTCCCGCCACGCACGCCACGGCCAGGGCCGCGGCGGAGATGCCCAGGGCCAGGCCCCCCGTGATGATCACCGCGCATACCACCAGGGCAGCCAGCAGCCCCGCCAGCACTCCCCTAACGTAAGGGTTGGAAAGGAGGGTTCTCCCCGCGGAGGCGATCCGTCTTCCAGCCCCCGCCAGGAAACTTCCCACCCGATACTTGAAAAAGCCTCCTAGCCAGCCCCTCACCCCATCCCAGGCCGCCCTCGCGCCCCTTGCCAGGCAGTCCCAGGCCCTTCTCAGGGGGCCCTTCCCCGCAGTAACCCCACCTCCATCCCCCGTGGCCGGCACTTCTGACGCATCCCCGGGGATGGTGGCCATCCCGTCATCCCCCGGGCGCTCCTCGCACGGACCCAGGAACAGGCATTTCCGCGGGTCAGGGTTAAAACCGGAAAGGAAGGGCAGGGGGTCCACGGGCTTCCCCTGCAAGTACATGCCGAAATGGAGGTGGTTTGAGTTAGAGGACCTGTCCTGGGCACCATCACTACTGGCGATGACCTGGCCCCGTCTAACCCTCTCGCCCCTCCTCACCAGCGTTTGTCGGAGGGCCACGTAAGTGGTGCGGAAACCACCGCCGTGTTCCAACGATACGCAAAGACCCACGGGTGTGAAACCAGCGAAAGATACCACCCCGTCCGCGCTGGCTTTCACCTCGGTTCCCGGTGCCACCTCGATGTCTATACCCGCGTGCCCTCCCT
The DNA here is from genome assembly GCA_028275245.1 of Actinomycetota bacterium. GTDB lineage: Bacteria > Actinomycetota > Geothermincolia > Geothermincolales > RBG-13-55-18 > JACVJK01. The sequence goes on along the minus strand of JAPWVA010000209.1, from coordinate 1,760 downwards.
GCCAGTAAGGGCCAGAGGGAGGTCTAAAGGGCACGGTTACCTTCCCCCTCACAGGCCAATCGAAGAGGGGTGGGTTCTCCCCGGCCGCGAGGGCCGGGGAGAACCACGGGTGGAAGGAGATAAGGAGGGTAATGAGGGGTAGGGTGATGAGGAGAATCTTGGTCGCAAGGCCTGCGCCCTGGCCGGTCTTATCCATCCCGTGCTCGCGGGCGCCAGTGCGATTTCCGGTGAAAATCGACACCCCGCTTCTCTTCCTGCCCCTGTTTCTTACAGATGATTTTTCCCTCTTGACCATTCCAGGCCCCTCTCAGAAAACCGTCACCGAGAGCCGCGCCGACGACTCCGCGCCCCGGTCGTCCGTCACCCTCAGGACCACAGGGAAGGTGCCGGGTAGCACCGCCGTGTCGTAGACATGGCACACCACCCGTCCGAAAAGCACCGTCCCGTCCCCGCACTCCCAGCGGTAACGGGTTATCCTCCCATCAGGATCGAAGGAACCGGATGCGTCCAGTATCACTGTCAAGGGGGCGGGACCCTTCGCGGGGCTCGCGGAAAGCCTGGCCACGGGCGGCCTGTTGCCCGTAGCACCTGTAAAATTCGCCTTTCCCGACCCAGTGGCCCCCACCGCGCCCCCGCTGGCGGAAGTCGCGGGTGCCCATGAAACGGCTCCACCGCCTTCGCCGCCATCCCTCTGGAGGCTTCCCCCCAGGGATGCGGAAACGGACGCGTTACCATCGGCGGGGTCTGCTCCTCTCAGCCCGCTTCCGCCCGTATTCCCGGGCCAGCCCTTGCTCACGGAGAGGACCAACCTGTCGCCCGGCGCCAAGAGGGAGCCAGGGGGTGGATCGCTGGCGCACACGGTTCCCTCGGACCAGAGTGAAGAGGGAGATTCCCTCACCTGGGCCTGGAGGCCCAGCCCGGAGATGAGCTCCAACGCCTCCTCCAGGGATAGCCCTACCAATTCAGGAAGCCTCACCCGCGAAGGGGCCTCCATGCCCGGTCCCGGGGCTTCTCCCTCCGGTTTTTCCTTCCCCCCGGAAAAAGCGGGGACGGCCAGAACCGCCACGAGTAGGACGAGCGTCAACAGGAACGCACGGGTGGCCCGGCTGGAAAGCCGCAGGTTTCCAGCCCTGGCGCCACCAGAGGACCAGGTTGTCCCGTCACCCTTCCTCAATATCCGCCCCGGAAGGGCTAACCCGGGAAACGACCCCCCTTTACCAGGGCCGGTGGAGCTGCCCCGGACAAGGCGGCTGGAGAAGGGTTCCCGCTCCCGGGAATCCAAGAATTCTCTACCTTCTCCGTCTCTGCCCACATCCTCCGCCCTAACCCCGGCGATCTCCTCCTCCAGCACCTCCAGGAGAAGCCGGGGCGAGGTGGGACGGCTTCCCGGCAGTCTTTCCAAGCAAGATTCCAGAAAGCCAGAAAGCCTCGAGGAAAGGGACTCCACCGGCAACAATTCGTGTACCAGAAGGGCCAGGGAATAAACGTCTGAAGGCCTGCCCCCCTCTTCCCCTCTCTTTACCTCTGGGGCCCTATAAGACTCCAGGAGGTCATACACTCGCGGCTCCAGGTCCTCTAGGAGCCAGGCATAAGCACCGCCTTCCAGGAAGACCTCCATCCCTTCCGAGACGAGGATGCGCATGGGGCTCATTCCCAGGTAGAAGCAGCCCCTCCCGTAAAGGTCGGCGGCGGCGTCGCTCACCGCCCTGGCCAAGGATATCGCCAGGGAGGGTTCCGGAAGGCGGTTCGACTCGAGCCAC
>JAPWVA010000009.1 GCA_028275245.1 Actinomycetota bacterium | reverse complement strand
CCGGGCAGCCAACCCGGGGATAAGATCCGACTAAGGGGCAGGGGACTCCCCCATCCCAGGGCCCGTGGACGCGGCGACCTATACCTGGTACTGGATCTGGAGGTGCCCAGGGACCTCACGCCGGAACAGAGAAGGTTGCTCGAGGAGTTCCGCCGCCTGGAGGAGGAAAAGGCCGGCAGGAAGTCCGGCATCTTCGACCGCTTGAAGAAAGTCATGGGGGCGCAGCATTGACCACTCCTAGGATTTACCTCCCTCCCGAACTATGCGACACCGACCCCTTGGAGATAAAGGGAGAGGCATTCCATTACCTGGCCAGGGTCCTCCGAGTGAGGGTGGGGGAGATGGTGGAGGTTCTGGATGGCGCCGGTACTCGTTACAGGGGAAGGGTGAAGGGAATGGGGAGGGATTCCCTCCACCTATCCATGAGCCCCGGTGAAAAGGTGGAGGCGGAGTTCCCTCGATTTCATCTTTTCCAGGCCCTCCCCGGGGGAAGGAAGATGGAGGAGGTCATCCGCAGGACAGTGGAGCTGGGGGTACATGCCCTGAGGCCTTTCAAGTCATCCCGATGCCAGAATGCGTCAAAAAGGTGGAGTTTGGACAGATGGGAGAAGCTTTGCCTTGAGGCCTCCCGCACCGCTGGTCGGGCTTTCCTTCCCCGGGTTTATCCCGTCCTGGCGTGGGAGGAGATGCTGGAGGAAATAAGGAGCTTGAAGCCGGTGTTGCTGGCGGATGAGACGGGAGGGATGAAGGTGGGAGAGGCCTTGGAAGGGGAGGCTTCCCGGGATGTGGGTCTTCTGGTGGGACCCGAGGGAGGGTTCTCGCCCCGGGAACGGGAGGAGATGATATCGGCCGGGGCGTTGCCGGTCTCCCTGGGAAAACACGTCCTGAGGACCGAGTCGGCTGGGGCAGTGCTCCTCACGCTGGCCCGGCACCACTACGGCTTCCTGTAACTGGAAGGAAATGGTTCTTGAGGCCTGGAGGAGACCCGAGGAGGCGGTTCGAAACGGAAGCATGCCCAAGGTAGCTTTGTTGAACATAGGTTGTAAGGTGAACCAGGCCGAGCTGGAGGAGCTGGGACTGGACCTGGTGCGAGCTGGGATCGAACTGGTACGAGACCCCATCAAGGCTGACTTATGCGTGCTGAACACCTGTACCGTCACCGCTGAAAGCGACCGGAAGTGCAGGAAAGCGGTGAAATCTCTCGTTTCGAGGGGCGCCCGTCTCGTGGTGGCGGGTTGCTTCGCCCAGAGGTTCATGGAGGATATAGAGCGCTTACCCGGCGTTAAAGCGGTGATAACCAATGCGGAAAAGGAAAGTTGGGCTAAAAGGGTCATGGAGTTGCTCCTCCCCTCCCTCAAAGAGGAGCCATCCACCGTTCCCGAGAAGGGAGAGATTGCCAGGTTCAGGGCCAGGGGTTTCTTGAAGGTCCAGGAGGGGTGCGATCGACATTGCTCGTACTGCATAGTTCCCTTGGTTAGGGGTGGCGAGAGATCACTAGACCCTCGCGAGGTGCTTCAAAGGGCAGAAGAGTTGCTGCAACAGGGTGTGGAAGAACTGGTGATATGTGGAACCAACTTGGGAAGATATTCCTGGAAGGGAATGGACCTAGGGGCGCTGGTGGGGGAGATCTTGGCCCTTGGCGGCTCCTTCCGGGTGAGACTGAGCTCCGTGGAGCCCGAGGATCTCAAGGAGGAATGGGTCCTCGGGTGGAGGAATTTGGGCCGCGTCTGTCCCCATCTCCATCTGCCGTTGCAAAGCGGCTCGGCCAGGCTGCTGAGGGATATGGGAAGAGGTTACGGCCCCGCTGAATTCCTGGGGCTCTGGGAACGGGTCTCCGGGACCTGGCCGGGGTGCGTCCTCACCACCGAGGTGATCGTGGGATATCCCGGCGAGAACGATCAGGATTTCGCCGAAACGGTCAAGGTGTTGAAGTCCACAAGACCGGTGAAGCTTCACGTTTTCCGTTACTCCCCTAGGCAGGGAACCAGGGCCGCACTACGGGCAGACCAGGTGGACCCCAGCGTCAAGGCAAGACGTTCACGCCAACTGATCGAGCTGGGGAGGGAACTGCGATGTAAATATATGCACGATCGCGTGGGAGGCCGGTGCCGAATGGTGGTGGAGGAGGTCTGCAAAGGCATAGCCGGCCTTGAGGCCAGGGGAACTACCGAGGATTACCTCAAGGGGAGGATAATATTGGATCGTGAGGCCGATCACCAGCGGTTAGTGGGCAGGACGGTGGAGGGCATCATAGTGGGCGTGGAGGGTGAGGAGGTGCTGGTGAAAACCGTCTCCTGTATGGAGGCCGAGGGCGGTAGCTAAGGTAGAGACGCACGGCGATGGGAAAAGAGGAGGAGGAGGACATGAGCGATTGCATCTTCTGCAAAATAGTCGTGGGAGATATACGAGCCGACGTGGTCTATTCCGACGACCAGGTGGTGGCCTTCCGGGATATCAACCCCCAGGCGCCGGTACACGTGCTGGTGGTGCCTCGGCGACATATGGAGTCCATCTTCGACTTGGAAGAGGGCGACGGAGATTTGCTCTGGGCCGTGTTCCGGGCCATCCGCGAGGTGGCTGAGAGGGAAGGTATCGCCGAGCGCGGCGTGCGGGTGGTGACCAATGTGAGGGAGGAGGCGGGACAGAGCGTGTTCCACCTCCACTTCCATGTCCTGGGTGGAAGGCGCATGGCATGGCCACCTGGATAGTGAAAACGCCTGGAGGTAGGCTTCCATGAGCCAGGGGGAGATAAAGGAACTGAAGATCCTGGTGCCCGGGAACCAGCCCATGATCAACCTCCTGGGCCAAAGGGATGAGCTCCTCAAGATCATAGAGTCAGCTTTCCACAGCTCCATCATGGTGAGGGGGAACGAGATAACCATCTTCGGCGAGGAGGAGGAGATCGAGACCATCGGGAAGCTCTTCGAGGAGCTGCTGACCTTATTGAGCTCGGGGGTGGTTCTGACGGCGGATAGCGTGCAGAGGGCCATCCACATGGTGAAGGAGAAGGAGGAGCTAAAGCCCTCCGAGGTGCTCACCGACATCATCATCACCCGTCGCGGCAAGGCCATAGGCCCCAAGACGCCTAACCAGAAGAGGTACGTGGAGGCCATCCGCAACAACACCATAGTCTTCTCCATAGGTCCCGCGGGCACAGGCAAGACCTACCTGGCCATGGCCATGGCGGTCAAGGCCCTGCTCACCAAGGAGGTGGGGAGGATAATCCTCACCCGGCCGGCGGTGGAGGCGGGGGAGAAACTGGGATTCCTCCCCGGCGACCTCTACCAGAAGGTGGACCCCTACCTGAGACCCCTCTACGACTGTCTTTATGAGATGCTGGACGTGGAGACCTTCACCCGTTACATGGACCAGGGGATCATAGAGGTGGCTCCCTTGGCCTATATGCGGGGAAGGACTCTGAACGATTCCTTCATCGTGCTGGACGAGGCCCAGAACACGTCCCCTGAGCAGATGAAGATGTTCCTCACCCGCCTGGGTTTCGGCTCCAAGGCGGTGATCACGGGGGACATAACCCAGATAGACCTCCCGGAGGGACAGCCCTCGGGCATGAACGTGGTGAGGGAGATCCTCCAGGGGATAGAGGGCATAGAGTTCGTGTACCTCGACGAGAGGGATGTGGTCAGGCACAAGATCGTGCAGAAGATAGTCCAGGCCTACCAAAGATACGATGCCCAACAAAAAGGAAAACCCGCTGTCGGGAGGGGAGGATAGGAGGCAGGGGGCGGTCGTTGAAGGAAGGGGAGGGAATGGAAAAAGGCTGCGGTAGTACCGAGTGCTCGCTCGGTATTCCCTGCTCCAGGGAGACCATTAGTGAGGCGGGGTTACCCCGTTTCATATCCCTTGTACTACCCATGGACTTCCCAACGCCGCCCGGTGTAAGAACAGGAAAAGGCCGGAAAACGCCAATCCGGTCGTCGTTCTCACAAACCTTTCTAGGGGATACGCACCTCGAGGTTAAGACCAAACCGGAGGCAAGGCTCCCATTTCACCGGACGTCCCATGGGGAAAACGGATACGGGGAATTCAGGGCCAGGTTCAGGACAAAAGCTCCCCTCCATCTACGTGGAGGTGGGGAGGTCGGGAGTCTTCAGAAAAGGGGGTTTTGATATTCCCTCCGTGTAAGTGGAGGTGGGATATAGGTTGAAAGTACTGGTGAACAACTTGTCCAGCGGCGAGCTGGAGGAAAAAGGCATATACCTCATCTGTAGGAAGGTACTGGAAGGGGAAGGGGCTTCCCCTCGATCCACGGTATCGGTGACAGCGGTGGACGAGGAGCACATGGCTGAACTCAACCTCACCTACACCGGAAGGGAAGGCTGCACCGATGTCCTGTCCTTTCCCATGGGGGAGGAAGACGGGGAGGACCTGCTCTTAGGGGACGTGGTCATATGTCCCTCAGAGGTGGCCAGGAGGGCACCCGAGTATCGTGTCCCTCCCGGGAGCGAGTTGCTCTATGTGGTGGTCCACGGGATCCTTCACCTTCTGGGCTACGATGACGATACCGAGGAGGGATGGAGGAACATGGACGACAAAGCCAGGCAATACCTGGGAGTCCGGGTGGAGGAAGAGCAGGGGTGACGGGGTGATGGAAGGAGCTTCAGCCCTGCCCCACACCATGGTCATGGCGTCGATGAGCGGAGGAGCCATTGCGCTACGGGCCGTGTTTCTGGGCATACTCCTATTGGCAAGCGCCATCCTAGCCGCCGCGGAGATATCCCTGGTGAGCGTCCGACGATTCCGGGTGCGCTCCCTAAGGGATGAGGGCGTAAGGACAGCGGCCCTGCTGGAGCGCCTGATCCAGAAGCCCGAACGCTACCTCCCGGCCATCCTCCTCCTAACCCTCCTCACCCAGATAGGCGCCTCCTCCCTTGCCACCACCCTGGCCATACAGCTGGGGTTACCCAAGGCGGCCGCATTGGCCACCGGGGTCATGACCTTTCTCATATTCATTTTCTCCGAGATGGCGCCCAAGAACTACGCCGCCCAGCACCCCGAGAGGGTGGCCCTCCTGGTGGCCCCGGTGGTCTCGTTCCTCTCCGCGCTCCTGTACCCGCTGGTCCGCCTGCTCATAATCCTATCCCATGGGGTCATCAAGGCCTTCGGCGGAAAGGTCTCTCCCGAGGGCCCGCTCTTGACGGAGGGGGAGCTCAGGGCCATCCTCTCCGCCGCCGAGGAGGAGGAGGTCATAGAGGAAGAGGAGAAGAAGCTCATCCATTCCATCTTTGAGCTAGGCGACACCCTGGTGCGGGAGGTCATGGTGCCCAGGACCGACATGGTGATGCTGGAGGAGAACACAGGCCTCGAAGAAGCCCTGGAGGTGATCCTCAAGACTGGGTACTCCCGGATCCCCGTTTACCGTAAGGACTTCGACCACATAACGGGGATACTCTATGCCAAGGACCTGCTTCCCTACCTGAAGCGGGGAGAGACGGACATTCACCTTTCCCGCTGCCTGCGAGAGGCTTATTTCGTGCCCGAGACCAAGAAAGTCATCGAGCTTTTGTCCGAGATGCGGCTACGACGTATACACATGGCGGTGGTGTTGGACGAGTACGGCGGCACGGCGGGCCTGGTGACCATCGAGGATCTCCTGGAAGAGATCGTAGGGGAGATTTTCGACGAGTACGACATCGAGCAGGAACTATACGAGAAGCTAGGGGATAACCGGTATATCTTCGATGCCCGCATCTCCATTGATGACCTGAACGAGCTTCTGGGCTTGGAGCTCCCCTCGGAGGAATGGGATTCCCTAGGGGGGCTCATGTACAACCTGATGGGTAAGATCCCCAAACAAGGAGAGACGGTGGTCTATTCCAACCTCAGGCTGACCGCCCATAGGGTGCTGGGGAAGAGGATATACAAGGTGCTCCTGGAGATATTGGATCGAGAAGGCGAGGAGGGCGCCCCACGAGAAAGCGGGCCCATGGGTTGATGGAGATGGGAGCGAGGACTTTCGGGCCGGGAGAATTACCTCGGGGACCCCACGGGTGGATAGAGGCCGGTGTGCTATTGGGAGATGGCGTGCGGTTGGTGTTCACCAACCGCCTGGGCGGGGTGAGTGAGCCTCCCTTCCATGCCATGAACCTCGGTATGAAGGTGGGTGACGACCCCTCCAAGGTGACGGAAAACCGGGAAAGATTAGCACGATACCTGGGGAGGGACTCAGGCGATTTCGCTTTCCTGGAACAGGTACACGGGAAAAGGGTGGTAGAACTCGGCCCGGGAAGGAGCCTGGACCCGGTGGCGTGGAAGAGGCTCCGAGCCAGCGGTTATGCCTATCACCGGGCCGATGGGGCCGCCTGTCCCCGCCCGGGCCCAGTGCTATGCGTTCTCACTGCCGATTGCCTTCCCCTGGCCCTTTATCATCCCCGGGGGGCGGGAGCACTTCTTCATGCTGGCTGGAGGGGAACCATATACAACATAGCTGGCCATGGTGTGAGGTCTCTTTGCAAAATGGTGAAAGCTGAACCCGGAGAGGTCAGCGCGGTCATAGGGCCCGGCATAGGCCCCTGCTGTTATCGTGTGGATAGGGAAAGGGCCCGGCTCTTCCGGGAGGTTTTCGGGAACAGCCAAGGGGTAGTTATAGAAGGCCGGGACGGGACATTTTTGGATTTGAGGACAGCCAACCTGGTCAATCTCCAGAAGGCAGGTGTGAGGCCGGAGCGTATCGCGGTTCTGGACGTGTGCACTTGCTGCCGGGAAGAATACTTCTCCCACCGCCGCGAGGGCAGGACGGGAAGGCAGGGCGCCTTCCTTCTGTTATATTGAAAAAGGCCGCGCCGATGACGAAGGGTTCCTGGACCTAGGTTCAAGCAAGGTTTCCCCACTCATCGGCATGGGAAGCGGCACAAGGACTCGGTGTATCTCCGGAGGCTCCTATGGCGAAAAGAGCCCACGTCTTCATCAGCGGAAAGGTGCAAGGAGTATATTACCGTTCCTACGCGGAGGACGCCGCCAGGAGGCTGGGGATCCGAGGGTGGATTCGTAACCTGAGGGATGGCCGGGTGGAGGCGGTCTTTGAGGGGGAAGACGAGGCAGTGGAGGAGATGATCCGCTGGTGCTGGCAGGGATCCCCCATGTCCCGGGTGGATGAGGTGGAGGTGGAGTGGGAGCCCTACCGGGGCGAGTTTCAGGACTTCTCCATCCGTTATCGGTACTGAGGATGGTGACGGGTTTTGAGCGAGGCACAAGTCTTAACCAGGCTGCTGGTGGCTGCCCTGTGCGGCGCCGCCATCGGCACCGAGAGAGAAAGGGGCGATAGGCCTGCTGGACTCAAGACCTACGTGCTCATATCCTTGGGCGCTTGCCTCTTTTCCACGCTGTCAGTGCGCCATTTCCCCCAAGACCCCGCCCGGGTGGCGGCCCAGGTGGTGATCGGCATAGGCTTCCTGGGCGCTGGGGTCATAGTGGTGTACGGAGGCACCCATATAGTGGGTATCACCACCGCTGCCAGCATCTGGGCCACCGCAGCGGTGGGTATGGCCGCGGGACTGGGTTACCTTCTAACCTCCCTTTACATGACGGCGCTGATTCTATCTTTCTTGCTCCTGCTCCCCTTAGTGGAATCGGGGTTGATAGAAAAGGTGCGGCGCAGGAGGCTCTACCTGGTGTTGGAGGCGGACTACCGGGAAGGGATCCTGGGAGAGGTCATGGAAACCCTCACTAGGGAGGGGTTGAAGGGAGTGAGCCTGCTCCGCTATTCCCAATGTCGCCGGGACGGCACCTGCTCTATGCTCCTGCGGGTCAACCTGCCTGCAGGGGCTTCCCTGGACCGCCTGGCGGATAGGCTGCAGGCGGTGAAAGGGGTCGCGGTGGTGAGGTTCGAGGAATAGCCATCCTCCCGGAACTGGCATTTAACAGGGCCCTGGCAAACCCTTGAAACGAGTGATCCCATAACGATGTTTATGACGTGGGAGCGCACATGGAAACGTTCGGTGAAAGAATAAGGGAAAACCTACAGCGGGTGCTGACCCGGATAAGGGAAGCTGCGGAGAGGACGGGAAGGGATCCTGATTCCGTTACCTTGGTGGCGGTCACCAAGGGCAGGACGCCCGAGGAGGTCCTGGCGCTGCTAGAGGCGGGGTGCCTCGACCTGGGAGAAAACCGGGCCCAGGAGCTTAGGGAGAAAATGGAAGCCCTCTCCGATCGGCCGTGGGGGTCCTGGCCACGGTGGCATTTCATAGGTCACCTACAGCGAAACAAGGTGAACCTGGTGGTAGGAAAGGTATCGCTTATCCATTCTGTGGACAGCCTTCGCTTGGCCGAAACCATATCCCGCCGGGCCCAGAACCTAGGGATCACGCAAGAGGTGTTGGTCCAGGTGAACGTGTCCGGGGAGCCCACCAAGTCCGGGATAAGCCCCGGGGAGCTCGAGGACTTCTTGAAGAAGGCGATCTGCCTGCCGGGATTGTCCATTAGGGGACTGATGACCATGGCACCGGTGGTGTCCGACCCCGAGGAAGCCAGGCCGTATTTCCGGGAGTTGGCCCGCCTGTTGAAGAGGGCACGGGAGGTTTTCCCTGGGAGCCGTTTGGACTTGATGAGCATGGGGATGACCCAGGACTTCGAGGTGGCGGTGGAGGAAGGGGCAAACCTGGTGAGGGTGGGAACGGCTCTTTTTTCATGAGGGACAAGCCCTGGAACTGGTCCTTCAGTTCCCGAAGGTTTTATCCATGGTAACCTGGGAAAAGGGGACGCCAGGCGGGATACCGGAGAGATACCGCTCCATGCATTAAAATGGAGAAGGGCCGGCACCCTGGATTATAGGTGAAACAAGGTTTCACGTCCCCAGGCCACGGGGAGGGAAGGGCGCCGCCTCCGTGGAATTAAGGAACAGGCAAGGAGGTAGAAGATGCCGGGGTTCTTCAGAAGGATGCTCATCTACCTCGGGCTGGTAGAGGACGACGAGTTCGAGGAGATCCGGGAATACGACGAGGAAGAGGAAGCATACGAGGACAGGTCCTCCTGGAGAAGGCGACCCCGGGAAGAGGAGAGAATGGCCGCTGTGCACCCGGTGCCGCCCCGGCAGGTGAAGGTGCACATGGTGGAGCCCAAGTCCTTCAACGACGCGGAACAGGTGGGGCAGAAGTTCAAGCAGGACATCCCGGTGATCATCAACCTGCAGCAAGCCGATCCTGAGCTGGCCAAGAGGCTCATAGACTTCGCCAGTGGCCTCACCTATGCCCTGGACGGAGGGATCCAGAGGGTGGCGGATAAGGTATTCCTCCTCATACCCCATAACGTGGAAGTGTCCGCCGAGGACAAGCGGTGGATGAGGGAAAAGGGCCTCTTCAACCAGTTCTGAGGAGAAGGGGCCAGTCCCCCGGGGGTGACCTGTCATCCCGAGCTAAGGATCTCAAAGGGCCCGAAGGCAGGCCTTTAACCCGGAATACCTGTGAAGGGGAGGATGGTCCGTGAGTGTGCACAGGATTGCGGTGATAGGTGCGGGGAGGATGGGTGGCGCTGTGATAAAGGCCCTTCTGGAAAGGGGAGGCCTGGAACCCTCATCCCTGGGGGCCTCCGACCGCGAAGAAGCAAAGGTCCAGGGGCTCGCGGAGGAATTGGGCATAACGCCCTTCCGGAATAATCAGGAGGCCTGTCGCTGGGCGGACACGGTGGTGTTGGCGGTAAAACCGCAGCATGCCCTGGAGGTCATGGAGGAGGTAGCCCCCGCCTTCCGCGCGGGCCAACTGCTCGTGTCCGTGGTCATGGGAAGGCCCATCTCCTTCTTCCGCCGTTTCCTCCCGACGGAAGTGCGGGTGGTGAGGGCCATGCCCAACACACCAGCCTTGATAGGCAAGGGCATCACCGCGGTGAGCTTCGAGGAGGGCGAGAAAGAGGAGGTGAGGAAGAGGGCCCTGGACATTTTTTCCTGCCTGGGGGAAGTGGTGGAGCTTGATGAAGGCCTGCAGGACGCGGCCATGGCGGTGTCCGGGTGTGGCCCCGCCTATTTCTTCCTGGTGGCTGAGGCCCTGATGGAGGGTGGTATAAGGTTGGGGCTGGACGCGTCCACCGCCTTGAGGCTGGCCGTACACACCATGATCGGGGCGGGCGAGCTATTGAAAGCCAGAGGCGTGCACCCGGCCATACTCAAGGGAGAGGTCACATCGCCGGGCGGGTCCACCATTGCCGCCCTGGAGGCATTGGAGGAGGGGGGCCTGCGGGCGGCCTTCTTCCACGCCCTGAGAAACGCATGGTCAAGGGCCAGGGAGGTATGATTTGCCCATGGCCTTGAGGATCGTAGATATCGTCATCACGACGTACATATTCTTTGTGGTTGCCAGGGCCATATTGAGCTGGCTACCGATACGGTGGCCCGAACCCCTGAGGCCGTTGGTGGTGTTCATTTACGACATCACCGAGTTCGCCTTGGCCCCATTGAGGAGGATCCTCCCCACCGTTCCCCTGGGGGGAGGCGTGGGGCTTGACCTTTCCCCTGTGGTCCTGATTCTCCTTCTCACCGCCATCAGGTGGCTCATTTATAGGTTGGCCTAAGGGGTCGAGCTCAACCCGGTGCCGGTCTGTAAAGGCCAGTGGCTCCGGGTGTAGAAAGATATATATAGGAAGGTCGGTCGTGCAGGATAACGGGGCCGAGGAGGCGATAAAGTTGGCCATAAGTCCCATGGACATCCACAACAAGGAGTTCAGCACGGTAAGGGTCGGCGGCTACAACAAGGAGGAGGTGGACGCCTTTCTGGACCTGGTGGCGGAGGAGCTGGATCGAATCATACGGCGTTACCAAGAGCAGTCCCTGATGATCGAGGACCTCAAACAGAGGCTCGCCAAGTTCGAGGAGATGCAACAAACCCTCCAAAACGCCATCATCAACGCACAGCGCAGTGCCGACCAGATAGTCGAGGAGGCCAGGGCCCAGGCCCAGGCCATAATCCAACAGGCCCAGGAGCAGAAGGCTCGCCTGTCGGCGGACGCCCAGGCCGAGAGGGAAAGGATCCTTGCGGCCTACTCCGGCCTCCGAGAGCAGGTCCTTTCTTATCTGTTCACCGTGCGGGAGCTATTGGAGAAGAACCGAGCCCTGCTCTCGGATTATGAGGCGCGATTGGTGTCCCGGGAACCCCGGGAAGCCGCCACGACCTTCCCTACCCCGCCGCCGGAGGAATTCATGGGTGAAAGGGCTATCCCCGAGCAACCTGCCACCCCCGTGATTTCCTCCCAGCCCCGGGATCTGCCTGGCGAGACTGGACCCTCTAAGGAGGAGGGAAAGGGGGAGGGGGCATGGGTCCCCAGGGCCTCATCTCCTGCGGTGGAAGAGCCAGCCGATATGGACCTGGAAGCGGAGTTCCTGAGCCCGCCTGAAAGAGAGGCTCCCGGGGAGGAGGCGTCGGGTAGGGAAACTCCCGATAAGGAGGGAAGGGAGGAGAAGCACTTCTTCTGGGAGTGAGGCGCAGAACCCCGTCAGGAATCGCAAAAGCAAAGTACTATGATGCTTCCTTTTAAGGTGAATCATTATCTTTTTCGTTCCCTTGGGCCGTGGAAGGGCAACGCAAATGAAGGTTTTGCAGGTCAAGGTCAAGGTGACTGCGGGGGCGGGGAAGAACGTGGTGGATGGCTTTGTCGAGGGCTATCTACAGGTAAGGGTGAAAGCTCCAGCCCGGGAAGGAAGGGCGAACCGGGAGGTGCGGCGGGTGGTGGCGTCTTTTCTCGGACTGGAGGAGGACAGGGTAAGGATACTGGAAAGATGGAGGAAGAGCCGCAAGACCCTCCTGCTGGACATCTCCGGCAAGGAGGGAGTCATGGAAAAGCTGAGGCAACTGGGATTCATCGCCCAGGCATGAAAAGGGTGGTGGAAACTCAGGGGCAAAGTGTCCGATAGACGCCGGCTGCTAACGGACGCGCTTTGAGATAGTTTGTCTTCCTCCCCATGTCTTGAACTTATGCCCCCGGCGATGTCCCCCACGCTGCTTGCTGCTTACAGGTGAATCACAGCATTGCGGATCGATTTGACACCCGGGGGACCTTCTGGTAATAACCATCTGATAGCTTTCGCTTGGGCGAGGTCGTTGCCGTTTCCACTGGAGGAGATGGAGTTGGATTACCGGGAGACCCTGAACCTTCCCAGGACGGATTTCCCCATGAAAGCAGACCTCCCGCGCCGGGAACCCGTCATCCAGTCCCGGTGGAAGGAGATGGGCCTTTACAAGAGGATACTGGAGAAAAACCGGGCGGGCGAGAGGTTCGTTCTTCACGACGGGCCACCTTACGCCAACGGCGATATCCACCTGGGCACCGCCCTCAACAAGATCCTCAAGGACATCGTCATCCGCTACCGGCACATGAGGGGATTCTATTCCCCCTATGTCCCGGGGTGGGACTGCCATGGTCAACCCATAGAGCACGAGGTGGAAAAGAGGCTGGGTGGCCGCAAGGGAAACCTGGAGCCCATGGAGATAAGGAAACGCTGCCGGGAATACGCCCTGCACTTCGTTACCCGCCAGGCGGAGCAATTCCAGAGGCTGGGGGTCCTGGGCGATTTTGACAACCCTTACCTCACCCTTGATCCCGCTTACGAGGCGGTGAACATAAGGATCCTGGCCGACCTTTATCGGAAAGGGCTGGTATACCGGAGCCGCAAGCCCATACACTGGTGCCCCCGGTGCGTGACCGCCCTGGCAGAGGCGGAACTGGAATACCGGGAGAAGACCTCGCCCTCCATCTATGTCAAATTCCCCCTGCAAGGCTCCCTTGAGGGTTTCGATGGCGTCTCGGTGGTCATATGGACCACCACCCCCTGGACCCTACCCGCCAACGTGGCCATCGCCCTGCATCCGGACATCAATTATCTCCTGGTGGAGGTGAACGGGAGCCGGCTAGTGGTGGGGGAGCCCCACCTGGAGGCGGTGGCCAATGACGTGGGATGGGAGGGATATCGTGTCCTGCGCCGGCTTAAGGGGAGGGAACTCTCCGGGATGAAGGCTTCGCATCCCTGGCGAGAGGAGCCATCGGTGGTGGTTCTCTCCGAGTTCGTGACCATGGAGCAGGGAACGGGTGCGGTACACATCGCTCCCGGTCACGGCGAGGAGGACTATCAGATCGGCCTGGAGTATGGCCTTCCCATGCCCATGCCCGTGGACGACCTGGGCAGGTTCACCGAGGAGGCAGGACCCTTCCAGGGACTTTTCATAGAGGAGGCCAATCCCCGTATAGTGGATGACCTCCGGGGCAAGGGCAGGTTGATCCACGACGGTACCGTGGTCCATTCCTATCCCCACTGCTGGAGGTGCAAGGGGCCCGTGATTTTCAGGGCCACCCCCCAATGGTTCATAGCCGTGGACAGGGAATTCGATGGGAAGACCCTTCGCCAGCGCTGCCTGGAGCAGATCGAGGAGGTGCTCTGGGTGCCCTCCTGGAACATCAACCGCATGCGAGGGATGCTGGAGCAGAGGCCAGACTGGTGCATATCCAGGCAGAGAGCCTGGGGGGTGCCCATCCCCGCCTTCCGGTGTGACCGTTGCGGGGAGGTGGTTATGGATGACGAGATACTGCGGCGAGCGGAGGAGCTCATCGCCAGGAAGGGGTCGGATGCCTGGTTCATTAGGGACGAAGGGGAGATCATCGGCGAATACACCTGCCCCTCCTGCGGCTCCACCAAATTGCGCAAGGAGACGGATATCCTGGACGTGTGGTTTGAATCCGGCGTGAGCCATGAGGCGGTGCTCTCCGGACGGGAGGAACTGGATTGGCCTTGCGACATGTATCTGGAGGGAAGCGACCAGCATCGAGGCTGGTTCCAGACCTCCCTCCTCACCGCCGTGGCCTACCGAGGCCGGCCCCCCTACCGGGCGGTCCTCACCCACGGCTTCGTGGTGGACGGAGAGGGGCGGAAGATGTCCAAGTCCTTGGGGAACGTCATAGACCCCATGGATATTTGCCAGCGACTGGGGGCGGATATCCTCCGGTTATGGGTCTCGGCTGCCGATTACACCAGCGACATACCCGCCTCCCAGGAGATACTGGACCGTCTGGTGGAGGCTTACCGCAGGATCCGCAACACCGTCCGCTTCATGCTGGGAAATCTGCACGATTTCGATCCCACCAGGGACTCGAGGGAGCCGGGGGAACTCCCGGAGCTGGAGCGGTGGATACTTTCCCGCCTCCAGGGCTTGGTGAAGCGCTGCACCAGAGCCATGGAGGAATTCCAGCTCCACATCGTCTTCCACTCCCTACACCACTTCTGCGCGGTCGACCTGAGCTCCCTTTACCTGGATATTAGGAAGGACTGCCTTTATACCTTCGCCCCCGACGACCCTGAGAGGCGCTCGGCCCAGACCGCCCTCTATCGCATGCTTCAGACCCTTCTTCGTCTCATGGCCCCCATTCTCTGCCACACGGCGGAGGAGGCCTGGGGTTACCTGCCGGGGGTCGGCGAAAAGGATAGCGTTCACTTGCAGGACTGGCCTGAACCGGATCCGGGCCTGGAATCCCTCGGACTGGAGGAGGACTTCCGCCTTTTGCTGGAGCTTAGGGAAGCCGCTCACAAGGCCATGGAGGAAAAACGGGCCTCCAAGGAGATCAATTCCTCTCTTGAGGCGGTTTTACACCTCAGGCTACCCGAGAGGTACCGGGAGATCGTGGAGCCCAGGCTCCATTTCCTTCCCACCTGGTTTATCGTCTCCGGCGTGGAAGTGGAGTTCCACGGCGGGGAAGAGGTCGAGGTGAGGGCAAAGAGGTCAGACGGGAAGAAATGCACCCGTT
>JAPWVA010000208.1 GCA_028275245.1 Actinomycetota bacterium | reverse complement strand
CCAATACCGCCGATATACCCGCCGCCTTGATCACCAGCGGGGCCTGCTCTCGGGAGGAGCCACAGCCGAAGTTCCTGCCGGCCACGATGAAATCCCCCGGCTGGACCTTGCGGTGGAATTCGGGGTCTATGTCCTCCATCAGGTGGGTGGCCAGCTCCTTCATGTCCAAGGTCTTGAACTTGTACTTCCCCGAGATGATGTAGTCGGTGTTTATGTCGTCACCGAAAACGTGGGCCCTGCCCCTGAGGATCATCTTCCCATCACGTCCTTTCCTTTGGCATCGAAGAGCCTAACGGAGTCGCCGCCGAGGGTCGGTGATCTTTCCCTCCAGGGCGCTGGCAGCCACGGTGGCCGGGCTGGCCAGGTAGATGAAGGCGTTGGCATTGCCCATCCTCCCCTTGAAGTTGCGGTTGGCGGTGCTGATCACCACCTCCCCGTCGGCGGGTATGCCCCCGTGGGTCCCCACGCAGGGACCGCAGCCAGGGGTGAGCAGGGCGCCCCCTGCCTCCACCAGCGCCTGGATGACCCCTCGGCGCATCCCCTCCAGCAACACCTCCCGGGAGGCTGGGGCGATCACCAAGCGCACCCCGGAGTGCACCTTCTTTCCCGCCAGGATGCCAGCAGCCACCTCCAGGTCCTCCAGCCGCCCGTTGGTACAGGTACCCAGTACCGCTTGTTGGATTTCCGTGCCCTCCACCTCCTCCACCGGCTTCACCTGATCCACTCGGTGGGGTACCGCTACCATGGGCACGAGGTCGCTCAGGTCGTACTCCCTCACCTCCAAATACTCGGCATCGGGGTCCGGGAAGGCGGGTTGGAAGGCACGCCTTACCCTTCCCCTGACGTACTCCATTACCTTCTCATCGGCCTCCATGAGGCCCGCCTTGGCCCCCACTTCCACTGCCATGTTGCTTATGGTGAAACGGGCTTCCACGCTCAAAGAGCTTATGACCTCTCCGCCGTATTCCAGTGCCAGGTAGGTGGCCCCGTCGGCTGTGAGCTCGCCGGCTAGGAAAAGGGCCACGTCCTTGGAGTAAACGCCCTTCCCGAGCCTGCCCCGGAGCTCCAGCCTCATGGTGGCGGGGACCTTGAACCAGAGCTTACCGGTAAGCATTGCCGCCGCCAGGTCGGTGGAACCCACGCCTGTGGAGAAGGCGTTGATGGCCCCGTAGGTGGTGGTGTGGGAATCGGCCCCCACTACCAGGTCCCCCGGGGCCACATGGCCCTGCTCGGGGAGCAGGCAGTGGCAAACTCCCCAGCCCACATCGTAGAGCCTGACCCCCTGGGCGGCGGCGAAATCCCGCATCAGGGCTTGCAGGTTGGAGATGCCCTCCACTGGGCTGGGGGCGCCGTGGTCGATGACCAGCGCCACCTTATCCGGGTGCAACACCCGGGACCCCCCCATCTCCCGGAAGGCCTGGATGGCCAGGGGGGAGGTGCCGTCCTGGCCCATGATGAAATCCACTTCCGCCACCACCAGCTCCCCCGCCCTGGCTTCCTTCCCGGCATGGTGGGAGATGATCTTCTCAGCTATGGTCATGCCCATGATCCCTCGATCCACTCCTTTCAAAGAAACTTTCGGAAAAACAGCCTCCCCGGTCCCGCCCTCACAAGACCATCCCGGCATCCGGCAGGAGCGACCCCACAGCCGGCCCTACCCGGTAACCCAGGTGCCGGTGCACGGGTCTCGCGCCGTGGCCCCGGAAGTGTCCCACGACGTTTGCCCGCACTCCCGCCGATGAACGCGGTCCCGGGGGGCACGGGGCACCCACCACGGCGTAGTATTACTATTTCCGATTATTATTCCCGAAGGCGGCGCTTTTGGCAAAAGGCAAACCTCGTAGAAGGCCTCCCCTGCTTCCCTGGAGCGTCCCGCGGCCTTCAAACCGTGTCGCTGGGCCCGGTGACCGCCCTCAAGGATCCCCATGGCCCCCGCCCGGCGACCCTTTTTCTTACCATTATCTACCAAATCTGTCCCTCGACGAAGGGAGGGCTCCGGCGCCGGGTCCCGTGTTAAAATATCGTGGACTCCGGCGCGGGAACGAAAAGGTACGTCCAGAAAGCGCCGGGTCCGCCGGGAAGGGATCAACGACATTATTTCTCTCGTGGTTGGGGATGACGTCGGTGGCGCCCTGGATCGAGATGGCTGAGGCGACCACCAGTGGCGGGAAGAACGTCGTGTTAGAGGTCGAAGGAGGAAGGATATGGCTAGTGAAACCATGAAAGCGAAGCTCGTGGTCATCGGCGGTGGACCCGGCGGTTACGTGGCCGCCATCAGGGCCGCCCAGCTGGGAACGGGAGTGGTCCTGGTGGAGAAGAACCTCCTGGGCGGGACCTGCCTCAACTGGGGATGCATTCCCACCAAGGCCATGCTGGCCTGCACCGAGGTGCTGGACGCCATCCGGGAGGCCGAGGCCTACGGCATCTCCGTGGGCGAACCCAAGCCCGACCTCAAGGCCATAGTAGAGCGGAAGGAGAAGGTGTCGGAACAGCTTCGGAACGGCATAGCCCAGCTCCTCAAGGCCAATAAGGTGGAGCTGGTGAAGGGATTCGGAAGGCTGGCCGCCCCCGACCGGGTGGTGGTGGAGACGGAAAATGGCGAGGTGACCATAGAGACGGAGAAGGTCATCATCGCCACCGGTTCCGAGCCCGCCCGTCTTCCCACCTTCGACTTCGACCAGCCGGCCATCCTCACCTCCACCGAGGGCCTCGCGCTCACCGAGATACCCTCCAGCATGATCATCGTGGGTAGCGGCGTGGTGGGCTCCGAGTTCGCCACCATCTTCAGCTCCCTGGGCACCAAGGTAACCATGGTGGAGCTCATGGACCGCATCCTCCCCACCGAGGACGAGAGGATAGCCACCCAGATGAAGCGCATCCTCAACAAGAGGGGGATCGAGATCCTCACCGGCACCACCATTGAGCAGGTGGTGGAATATAGGCCCGACGGGGTCAAGGTGAAGCTCTCCAGCGGGCAGGAGCTGGAGGCGGAAAAGCTCCTGGTCTCCATCGGGAGGGCCCTCAACTCCCAGGGCATCGGCCTGGAGGAGGTGGGCATCGAGAAGGGCCAGCGGGGAGAGATCTTGGTCAACGAGAGGATGGAGACCAATGTCCCCGGGGTCTACGCCATCGGCGACGTGGTGGGCGGTATCCTCTTGGCCCACGTGGCCTCCTTCGAGGGCATATGCGCCGCCGAGAACGCCATGGGCCTGGACTCGGTGATGAATTACGATGTGGTGCCCGCCTGCATCTTCACCGAGCCGGAGATCGCCAGCGTAGGCCTCAACCCGGCCAAGGCCGAGGAAAGGGGCATCGAGGTGAAGGTGGGCCGCTTCATGTTCGGCGGCCTGGGCAAGGCCTTGGCCATGGGCAAGGGACAGGGCTTCGTGCA
>JAPWVA010000207.1 GCA_028275245.1 Actinomycetota bacterium | reverse complement strand
AGAGGTACTTGGGCATGTCCGCGTGGACGAAGACGGCGTGAGGGCAGAGGGTGCGCGCCTCCCAGACGGACATCCCCGCCTTGACGCCCCAGAGCCTGGCCTCGTAGGAGGCGGTGGCCACCACCCCGTGGGAACAGAAATCGCTGGAGGTATGACACACCACCAGGGGCCGCTTCCGGTAGAAGGGTACGTCCCTCTGCTCCACCGAGGCGAAGTAGGCGTCCATGTCCAGGTGGAGGACCTGCCTCTCACCCTCCCGCCTACCCATCCTCTCCCGGGCACTGCCCAGCCCCTTCAACACATACTGGCCCATACTCCCTCACCTCGCCCGGCGGCGCCGGGCCCGGACGGCCCCGCCCAGGCCCGGAGCGGATCCCTCAACCGGGACAGTGTACCTTCACCAGAGTCCAGCCCATGTCACGGGTGGAGAACCTCAACTCGTAGACGTCGGGTCCCTCACTCATCACCGAGAAGTAGATCTCCACGTACCTCCCTCGGGGGAAACGGTAGGAGCCCAGGCAGCGGCGCACGGCGTACTTGCGCCCCCTCCATCGGAAGGCCACCGGCCTCACCCTGCCTTCCTGGAAAATCGCCGACACGTCCACCGGCTCTTCCACCCGCGTGACCATCTCCGGCATCCCTTCCCCAGGTGTATCCCCACCTTCTCCGTCCCCTTCCCCTCCGCCCGGCTCCCCAAAGGCCGCCCCCCCCAGACCCTCCCCGCCAACCTGGCGTGCGCGGCAGGCTCCCGAAAGCTCCGGCGAGCCGCCTTTCCCCGTCTCCGGCGACGGAACGGCGCCCGGTGCCCAGGAGCCCGGGGCCCGGCACCTCCCTCCCGGGCACCCCGCGGGAGGGCGAACCCCAGGCTCAGGACCCCATCTCCCGCAGCAAGGCCACCACCTTCCCCGCTATCCTCATCTCCGCCTCCCCCGCCTTCCAGCGGAGGACCGGGTAACCGGGGTGGGAGGGGTGCAACTCCACTGAGTCCCCCTTCTTCCGCAGCCTCTTCACCGTGGCCTCCCCCTCCACCAGAGCCACCACCACGTCGCCGTCCGCCACCGCCGCCCCCGGGTCCACCACCACCAGGTCGCCGTCGAGGATGCCGTCTCCCGACATGCTCTCCCCCCTCACCCGCAGTAGGAACCTGCCCTCACCTCCCCAGCGGGTGGGGACAGGCACCCACTCCTCCACCTCCTCCGCGGCATAACGGAGGGGGCCGGCGGGTACCTCTCCCACCAGGGGTAAGTAGGAGACCCCCCGGCCGGGGGAGCGCACGGTGAGGGCGCGGGCCCCCGGCGCCCGCGCGATGTACCCCTTCCTCTCCAGGGCCTCCAGGTGGCGCATCACCCCCCGTGTGGAGGCCATCCCGAGGGCCTCCCCTATCTCCCGCACGCTGGGAGGATACCCCCTCTCCTCCAGCACCCGCAGGATGTACTCCAGCACCTCGGCCTGCCTGGGCGTGAGCTCCTTCACCGTTCCCACCTCCTCGCCCCATTATAGTAAACATCAGTGTAGTAGTAAACACCGGTTTACTGTTTCCCACGTTTCAAGGAACCTTCGCTTGGGTAACATAATCCTGGGTGGGGTAGGCCCGCCCCGGGTCCTGGTGGAACGGCCCCGCCGGGGAAATCCCGCCAGGGAAAAGGGCGCGGCAAGCCGGGACGGGAGGAAGGGCGCCCAAGCCCAGGGTACGTGCCCCGCGGGGGAGGCTACCGGGAAGCCTCAGGGCGGGAAACCCGCAGCCGGGCCTGAAGGCAAAGGCGGAGAGAATCGCGAAAGACCACGGAGGTGCGAGATGGTCAGGGGACCGCACGGGCATGAGAAAAGCAGCGTCGAGGTTTTGAGGGTGCTCTGCCCCAAGTGCAACAACCGCGTCATGCTGGAACCCGGGGTAGACCAGGCGAAGTGCCCCCACTGCGGGACCATGGTGAAGAGGCCCGGGGCCGGGAAGTGAGGTCCAAAAGCACTGGCGACGCCCCGCTTCCGGGACCCGGTGGCACCCGTGGCACAACGGAGTAAGGGACATGGCTGAGAAGGAGAGGGCCGGATCGGGCCTGGAGGTCAACGTAGAGGACTTGGGGGATATCTCCCTGATAAGTCTGGTCGGCGAGGTGGACGTCTACACCGCCCCCATGCTAAAGGACGCCATAAACTCGCTGGTGGAAAGGGGCCGCTATCACATCGTGGTGGACCTGGGGAAGGTCATCTTCCTGGATAGCACGGGCCTGGGGGTACTGGTAGGCGGCCTTAAGAAGGTTAAGAGCAACCAGGGCGAACTGGGGATCATCTGCAACCAGGAAAGGATCCTGCGAGTCTTCAGGATAACCGGCCTCACCAAGGTCTTCCCCGTCTACAGGTCGCGAGAAGAGCTTCCCACCAAGGAGAGGGAGAAACAGGATGCCGGATAGCCCGGAACGCTGCTACGAGCTGGAAATCCCTGCCAAAGCTCAGTACGTGAGCCTGGCCCGTCTACTGGCAAGCTCCATCGCCAGGAGCATGAGCTTTCCCGAGGAGGACGTGGACGACCTCAAGGTGGCCGTGTCCGAGATGTGCACCAACGCCATCGTCCATTCAGGTAACGGAACGGCGGAGAAGCCTCCCATCCTGGTGCGCTACTGCGCCGGCAGGGACTATCTGCGGGTACAGGTCTCCGACCGCGGCCCAGGTTTCGACATCGGCTGCGTCCTCAACCGGGAGCGGACCGACCTCCTGGAAAAGGGAAGGGGGATACCCCTCATCCAGTGCCTGGTGGATGAGTTCCAGTGCGACTCGCAGCCCGGGAGCGGGACCGTGGTCACGGTGGTGAAATACCTCCGCCCCCGGGAGAGCCAGCCTTGAGCCCCTGTCCCCCAAGACCCGTGCCGCATCCCCGGGGGTGAGCATGATCGACGAGGAATTCCTGCAGGGTCTCAGGGACCGCATGGTCCGGCAACAGCTGGAGGCCCGGGGCATCCGGGACCGGCGGGTACTGGAGGCCATGCGGAAGATACCCCGCCACCTCTTCGTCCCCAGCCATCTGGTGGAAAGGGCCTACGACGACTGCCCCCTGCCCATAGGGGAGGGGCAGACCATAAGCCAGCCCTACATGGTAGCCTGGATGACGGAGCTGCTGCAGGTCGAGCCTGGCCACAAGGTGCTGGAAATCGGCACCGGCTCCGGCTACCAGGCAGCCATCCTCTGCGAGCTGGGCGCGGACGTCTTTACCATAGAGAAGAACCCCCTGCTGGCCCGCGAGGCGGAGAGGAGGCTGGCCGCTCTCGGATACTTCCCCCACATCCGCATCGGGGACGGGACACTGGGTTGGCCCGAGGAAGCCCCCTTCCAGCGCATAATCGTCACCGCGGGCGCGCCCTCCATCCCCCACCCCCTCACGGAACAGCTGGACGAGGGAGG
>JAPWVA010000206.1 GCA_028275245.1 Actinomycetota bacterium | reverse complement strand
GAGCTCGGAGCGAAAGGGATAGGGCGAATCGCTGGAGGTGATGGACACCCTGAGCTCCCGGGGTCCCTCCGGCTGTCCCGTGGCCTGCCCCGGCGTGAAGTCGAGCTCCAGGGTGAACCCCTCACCGGCGGCCACCAAGGCGGGGTTGCCGAAGGTGGGATAGATGAGCTCCCTTATCTTGGGGAAATAGTCCTCGGAGAGAGGATCCGGCGGGGTGGCCGCCGGCTTCCCGCAGCCCGGTGACCCCGCGAGGAGTGCGAGGAGCGCCGCGATAATAATAAGCGCCGTCATCAGGGCCATCGCCCGGGAGCGATCCCTGCCTGATCGGGCAGCCAGCCCCGGCTTCTCCTTTCCCACCTTCACCGCCTCCTTCTTCGTATCGGTGATCCTTTCTTGAAGGAACCCATAGGGGTTGGTCGCCTCCCTGCCGCCGGGAAATAGGACGGCGGGGAAAGCGCCGCCATCTCCCCTTGAACAGGTCCCCTTCTGCCACCCCCGTCTTACTAGCCCCTTACCCTGTCGCCCGCAGCGATTATAATTCACCACGCCGACGGGGCCTGCGGTCCAACTGGCTCTTGTGGGGGCCGTCATATAAAAGCTGGCGCCCTCGAGAGTTAAGCCCCTGCTGGTGCCCAGCCGGAGGGTGGGGCTGCGGGTGTTGGAAAGCATTGCCAGGTGGGGAAGCCGGGAGGTGTGGTGCTGGACAAAGGGACGGCCCGACTCAGCCCCCACCGAGCGGAGGTGAGCGTAATGGTGGGATGGCAGGAAGGACTGCTCAGAATCCTCGAGGGCCATCCCCTCGAGAGGAAATACCTGCTGGTGCCCAGCCGGAGGGTGGGGCTGCAGGTGTTGGAAAGCATTGCCAGGCGCGGAACCGGCACGGTGAACGTCCATCTTTCCGACCTTCGGGGGTTCGTCGTAGGCACCCTTGCCGATGGGTTCGTAGACCTCAGTGGCAGGGTATACGCCGACCGCCTCCAGCTGGAGCTGGTGATCCTCCATTGCCTGGAGATTCTATCTGAAGCGGGGAAGGACCATTATTTCACCCGCCTGAAGCCCGGCCCCGGCCTTTTGAGCTCGCTGGCCGCTGCCCTGCGGGACATAAGGATGGCAACGCTGGTGGACGAGGAGGTGGTGGGGAAGCTATCCCACTTGGGCCCCCGGGGAGAGGGGCTCGCAAACCTCCTCCACCTCTACCAGAAGGTCCTCGACCGCCTGGGTCTGGTGGATTACCCAGGGGTGCTGTCTGCCTGCCTGACCCGTGCCTCCCGCTCCCCGGGCGAGCTAGGGTCCTTCCTGGGGGACGCCATCATCGTCGCGCCCGCCACCGTCATGGAGAGGTGGACGACGGCGGAGAGGAGGTTCTGGGAACTGCTGCCGGAGAGACACAAGGTGGTGCTGGAGGACGGGTGGGGTTCGGAGGGGGAAGGGCACATATCCGCTGCCCTTCCACCGTTCAGCCAGGGCGGGGAAGCCTCCCGGCGGAAACCCGGCCCGTACAAGCTGGAGATACGGGGTGCGGTAGGGCTGACCAACGAGGTCCGATGGGTTTTCAGGAAGATACTGGAAGATGGCATACCCCTGGACCAGGTGGAAGTGCTATACACCGACGACTCCACCTATCGCCCCCTACTCCTGGACCTCTCCCATGCCCTGCTCGCCCAGCCAGCCAGACCCCGGCGGGATGTCGCTGGCGTCGAAGAGGGGGAAGGAACTTTCCCCACCACGATGAGGGAGGACTTGGGAATAAAGCGAGGTGCCGCCGGTAGCGAAGAGGGTGAAGGAACGGAAAAGGCCGGCGATTCCCGGACGTCTCCAGGGGAGGTGGGGGAAGCGGGGCCTATCCAGGAAGCACCCATTTCCCTCTCCCGGGGCATCCCCGTGCGCCTCACCCGCCCCGGGCGGGCCTTATTGGGCTGGCTCGAGTGGCTGGACTCGGGCGGCGACCCCGGTGTCCTGGCCCGGATGGTGGGAGAGAAAATCTTCCGGCTGGAAGGGCTGGACCATGAAACCGCATCAGCGCTGCTGCTTTGCCTTCCCCTGGAGAGCCACCTTCCCGGGGAGCTCCCCTCATACCTTGAGGGGCTTGCGGAAACGCTGGAAGGCAGCCACCGTGCCGCCCCGCTTCCCCGTTTCCTGGAATATTGGAAAAACAAGTTAGGGAGGGAAAGGCTGGCCTTCTCCTTGCGAGAGTTAGCCATCCTGGCCCGGGACCTCCTCCCCCACCCGGACGGCGGGGAGGGGAACGGGTCCCCGGGAAACGGCGGAAGGAACCCCACCCCCCACTCGGACGAAGATGCCAAGGTCCTGCTATCGGGCGCCCTCCGTCTCCTCCGCGAACGAGTCCGCCTCGCGGGAAAGATAGACTCCTACGCCGCCAACCTCTTGGAAGAAAGGCTGGAACAGGCGTTGGACCTGGCCAGGAGGGCGGGGATAAAAGGCCCCGCCCGGGGCCTACTGGAAGGCCTCGTCGACGAAGCCTCGGTGCTGGGGGAAGGCCCCAGGCCGGGCCGTCTCTTCGCCTGTCCCCTGGAGGAGGGGGGCTTCTCGGGTCGTCCCTACCTCTTCGTCCTGGGCCTCGACAGCTCCCGTTTCCCCAAGGCCCCAGCCGCCGACCCCGTCCTACCGGTGGAGGACAGGACTAGGCTGGAGTCGCTGCCCATACCCTCCCCTGGGGAAGACTTGCGGCGACTGTACGAGATACTGCGCCAGGAAAGGAAGGGCGTCTTCCTGGTCTTCTCCCGCTTCGACTTGCAAAGGGACGAGGAGACTTACCCGAGCCCCTTCTTCCTTCCTTTCGCCTCCCGGTCCCGCGAGGGGATAACCTCGCCGTTGGGAAACGGCACCCTGGAGGGGCTACTCCGGGGCCTCCCCCCTGACATCACCTTCGCCCCGGAGACGCCGGAGTCGGCCGCCACGGAGGGCCAGTGGTGGGCGGCGGCGGGGATCTTCTGGGGCAGCGAGGAGACCCGGCAGGCCTCTCACCGCTTCTTCCCGCACCTCGGGAAAGGACACTATGCCCTGCTCCAGCGGCGGAAGGAGTTCTTCACCGAGTACGATGGCCACGTCCCGGAGGCTGGGTCCTTCCTGAACCCCTTCGACCCGCAGAGGGGGATCGTCCTCTCGGCGAAAAAGCTCTCCAGGATGGGGAGTAACCCCTTCGACTTCTTCCTGGAGGAAGCCCTGGGACTGGAAACGCCTCCTTACCACGAGCCGGGTATATATCCATGGCTCGATCCCTTGGTGGAAGGCTCTCTCCTGCACCGGCTTTTCCAGGCTCTCACGGAGGCCCTTTCGCCCCGGGAGGGGAAGCCGCTTCCCCTCAAGGAGGCCATGGAACTAGCGGAGACCCTGCTGGAAAAGGAGTTCTCTCTTTTGGAGAAGCTGATGCCCCCCGTGGGACGGGGC
>JAPWVA010000205.1 GCA_028275245.1 Actinomycetota bacterium | reverse complement strand
TTCGCCCACCGGGTGATCACCGAGATCAGCGCCTTCGCCCTGGGATGCCACGAGATCTTCCCCGGCTGCCGCACCATTCTGGACATAGGAGGCCAGGACACCAAGGCCATTTCGGTGGACGGCTCGGGCCGCGTGTTGGAGTTCCAGATGAATGACCGATGCGCCGCCGGGACGGGCAAGTTCCTAGAGGTGATGGCGGTGGCCATGAAGTTGGAGATCGGGGAGATGGCCCGTCTGGCGCAGCAGGCAGAGGAATCGGTGAAGATCTCCAGCATGTGCGCGGTATTCGCCGAGTCGGAGGTCACTAGCCTGATAGCTAGGGGGACCCCCCTCCCCCTCATCGCCCGGGGCCTCCACGAGGCCATATGCGACCGTTCCGTGGCCTTACTCCGGCGCGTGGGCATCCGGGAGGAGGTGGTCTTCGCCGGCGGTGTGGCCCTCAACCCCTGCCTGAGGGAGCTTTTGGAGGAAAGGCTGGGCCTAACCGTCCTGGTCCCCCCCGAGCCCCAGCTGGTGGGGGCCTACGGGGCCGCCCTCTCGGCCTTGCGCGAAGCGAATTGAGGCTTGATTCCATGGGGTAAGGCCGAGGCCTTCTCATCCTCCCGTGTATCCCTCGGCGAAGTAGAAGGCGTTTGCAGGAGCGGGCAGTGCGGTGGCGTTGCTCCCCCCGCTCCACCCCCGGTAGTTGAAATACATGGACCTCTCGACGAAGACGGGACGGGTCCCGCTCACCGTGACCGCGAAGGAGCAGCTCTCCAGTCCTCTTATCCGCTTCACCTCCAGCGTCTCCCGGGAGAAGGGGGGGAGAACCAGCTTCTTTTCTACCTCCTGCCCGTCCTCACGATGGAAGCGCACCTCCACCCCCGCCTCCACCGGGTTGGGATTGGCCAGCAATATCCAGGTTTCGAAGTCGCCCCCGGTGTATCCCTCCGCCATGTACCACCGCTCCCCCGCCGCCGGCACCGCCGCCGAACAGTGTCCTCCCTCCTTCCTGCCCCGGTAGAGGAAGTACATGGCCCGCTCGGCCACGATCCCCACCCCGTTCTCGGAGGCCACCCTCACGCCGAAGGAGGAGCCGGGCACCTTCTCCGCCGCGTTGATGGTGAGACGAGAGAAGGCGGGCACAACCCTATCGTCCTTCACCACCCCGCCCTTCGGCAGAAGGTAGGAGAGCGTAACCCGGGCATCCTCCGGGTTGGGGTTGGCCAACAGTATCCAGGTGTCGAAGCCATCCCCGGTGTAACCCTCGGCGAAGAAGAGCTCCTGTGAGGGTCCCGTCACCGCTTGGCTGCAATGCCCCCCGCTGATTCTGCCCTTGTAGCGGAAGTAGACCGCCCTCTCGGCCACGATCCCCACCCCGTTCAGGGAGCGGTAACCGATGCCCACCCCCTCGGGTCCCAGTCCCGGGACTTGGTTGACGAAGACGGTG
Organism: Actinomycetota bacterium; assembly: GCA_028275245.1. GTDB lineage: Bacteria > Actinomycetota > Geothermincolia > Geothermincolales > RBG-13-55-18 > JACVJK01. Next base: position 1,984 of record JAPWVA010000205.1, on the reverse strand, counting down.
TGGCGGGAACGAGGGGCCAGGGTGTACCTCTGTAGCAGGGGAGGCTTTCCCTCCCTCATGAAAGTCACCTCCACCTCCGCCACCCGGTCATCCGGGTTGGCCATGAGAAGCCATGTGTGGAAACCATCCCCGGTATAACCCTCGGCGAAGTACCCGGACGGCGAAGGGACGCAGCCGGTGGACGCGTGCCCCCCGTCGGCCCAACCCTGGTAGTTGAAGTACTCGGCCCTCTCCGCTACCACCCCCTTTTCGGAGCGGACCACCATGGAGACCTCGTCCCAGCTGAGGATGGAATCCACGGGCACCGTGTAACGGGACCGCGCGGGTACCTGGTAGCTCCGGGTCACCGGAGGGTCGCAGGCCCTCAGGTAGTCCACCGTGACCCGCGCCGCCTCTGAGTTCGGGTTGAACAAGAGGAGCCAGGTGTCGAAGCGGTCGTGGTAAGGCCCACCGATGATCCTCCTGCCCCAGGCGAAGTGCCCGTTCCAGTACCCGCTGGTGTCCAGGCAGTCTACGCTCACCCCTGAATTGGACCCAGTGGAATGGATGAAGAGACCATTCCCCAGGTAGATGCCAGCGTGGTTGATGTGGGAGCTGACCGCGCCGCCCTCGTCCCCGAAGAAGAAAATGGCGTCTCCCGGCTTCAGAGAATCCCTGGTCACGTGAAGGTACTGCTCGTCCCGTGCCTGGTCGTCGGCCACCCTTTTCATGGGATAGCCCATCCTCAGGTAGAACACGTTATACACCAGCCCAGAACAGTCGAAACCCCCCTCCGACTCCCTCTCCCCCCCGTAGACATAGGGGCAACCTATGCGCTCGGCAGCATAGCCCAAGGCACGGCGCTGTTCGTCCCCCATGATCGGCAACACGCACCTCTGGGCTGTGAAGGAGCTCTTCACGTAGCCGAGGCGCCAGCTCTCCAGCCGGTCCAACCTCCAAAGGGTGTAGGCCAGTTCACCCCTGGGGTATTCCTTTCCCGGCCACACTCGGCTCCCGGAGTACTTGAGTCTCAGGTCCATGAACAACACGAGCACTCCCGAGTCAGGATACCCACTCCCAAAGACCTCGCGGATGTTTCCCGCCTGCTCCTCCAACCCCAGGCCCCGGCATATGCCGCGGGCCACCTCCTCCAGAAGCACCGGTTCGTCCGGGACGAACCTGCCATCCAGCCTGGCAACCATGAGGCCTTGCTTGACCGCCAGGTTGGCCCAACGGTAGGCGGGATGACTCCTGTCCAGGTCGGGGAAAGTGATGGAGGGATCCGGTGACTCATTTCCGTAGCCGAACACGCAGACCAACGCCCGGGCGAGGTCGGCCCGGGATGCGGGCTCTCCGGGGCGGAACCTGCAATCCACCCCTGCCTCCATGTAGCCCCGGGACACGGAATAGTCGATGGCCTCCTGCAGGTCAGCGGGAAGGTTCCCGGTATCTGAAAAGGCGCCCAGGGCCCGATCCCGGGGAAGTGACAAGAATCCCTGAAAGAAAGGGATGATCAGGAACGCGACCAGCGTGGCTACCAATCCGCGGAATCCTCTAGGCATCTCCGACCCTCGGCGTGCTACCCTTCCTCTCCTCGCCACCAGCTTGCCCACTCACTTACATCGTCCTCCCTTACCTCTCCCTGAAGCCCCGCGTTCATCGTCCACCCCGACCCTCCGCCCATCCCTTTACGAGAAGACCCGGGTCGGAGATCCGAGGTCTTGCGGTCGGAAGGAGTCCGGGTGCGAAACCTCCCTGGCGGCCGCCTGTGGCACCGCCGTCAAGCTGCGGGGGAAATCCGCCCGGGGTACCCCTCAGGACCGCGAGTCATCCCAGGGATCCGATAAAGTATCCTATGAGCGAAGATAAGTTACGCTTATCCTCAGGAGGCGACCGCGTTCCGGGGAAGGGGACGGGGCCCTTTGAGAAAGGAGGATTCATGCGCCGCGGGGAGAAGAGGGAGGTCTACCTGGACAACGCCGCCACCACCTGGCCCAAACCGGAG
>JAPWVA010000204.1 GCA_028275245.1 Actinomycetota bacterium | reverse complement strand
TAATACTCGATGCCCCATATCCTCTCCAGGAGTTTCTCCCTGCTCATGGCCAGGCCCCGGTTTAGGGCGAGGATGTAGAGGAGGTCGAACTCCCGGGGAGTGAGCTCCACCTCCCTTTCCCCCTGCAGCACCTTCCGCCTCCCGGCGTCTATGACCAGGTCAGCCGCCCGTATGACGTCCGAAGGCCCCGGCTGAGGGCGGGAACGACGGAGCACCGCCTTCACCCTGGCCACCAACTCCCGGGGGCTGAAGGGCTTGGTGAGGTAGTCGTCGGCGCCCAGCTCCAGGCCCACCACCTTGTCTACCTCATCCTCCCGGGCAGTGAGCATTATGATAGGCACGTCGGAGGAGCCCCGGATCCGTCGGCAGACCTCCCACCCGTCCAGGCCGGGGAGCATGATGTCCAGCACGATGAGGGAGGGGTTGAGCCGGCGGAACTCGGCCAGCGCCTGTTCGCCGTCAGCCGCCACCGCCACCCGGAAGCCCTCCTTTTCCAGGTAAAGGCGGACCAGCTCCACGATGTGAGACTCGTCCTCCACCACCAGTATCAGCTCATCGGACACGTCCCTCTCACCTCCTGGCCGGGACCTGGGAATTCCACCGGGGACTCGCTCGGGGCGGAAGCCCGTGCCTTCCTCGCCTCACCGGCACGCGTCCCGCTTCCCCCGACACTCATGCTCCCCGTCCCCCGGAAAGAGGGGCTGGTCCTGGGGCACCTATCCTCCTGAAGGCGCGAATTCGCCCCTGGCCACCATTCCTCTACCCTTTTCCTACCCCCCGGCGACGCGGCATCGGGCCCGGAGGCTCCGGGTCCTGGGTCATGCCTATTCCTCCGATGCCTATTCCTCCAGGATGTAACCGCTCTTCTCCAGCGCCCTGGCCTTGAGGAGGGTCTGCGCCCCCCAGTGGGAGAACTCATCGTAAGTGGTCACCAAGCGGTAGGTGTTCATGACACCCCCGATGGCGAGCTTGAGAAAGGGAGCCCTTACCAGGCTTCCCCGGTAATCGTAGTAGGTGAGCATCCCCCGGTGGCGGTGCTGTTCCTGGTAGAGTTCGGTTACCGACGCCTCAAAGCGGCTCACCGCTTCCTGGCAGACCGCTGACGCTCCCGTGGGAGTGCATAGGGCCAGGAATTCCTCGTAGGAGGGGTGACCGAGGAATTGTCGGTCGCCGCAATGCAAGGCCAGCGCATCCTCCAGGATACCGGCTACCAGGCGTAGCACCCTCTCCTCGCCGCTGATGCCGTAGGCCTCGCGGTATTCCCTGAGGTGGTCCAAGCCCACGAAGAGGGCGGCGAAGATCTCACCCCTCTGTAGCCTGGCTCTCACCTCCGACTCCACGCTGGACGCCCCGGGGAGGCCGGTGGCAGGATGGGAGGATATCTCCTCCCGGCTCCTGCGGATGTGGGCTCGGATCCGGGCGAGAAGTTCCCGATGGTCGAAGGGCTTGGTGATATAATCCACTCCCCCCGCCTCCAGACCCAGGATCTTGTCGTCCAGGCTACCCCTAGCGGTGAGGAAGATGACGGGGATGAGCCTCGTCCTGCTCCGCGCCCGCAGCTCCCGGCAGACCTGGATGCCGTCCATGGTGGGCATCATGACATCCAGGATGATCAGATCGGGCCGCACCTCCTCGGCTACCTCCACCGCCCGGCGGGGATCCTCCAGCACGTGGACATCGAAGTCCTCGTTTTCCAGGTAGAGCTCCAGGGACCTCAGGATCTGGGGTTCGTCGTCGATGATCAGTATCCGTCCGTTCATGCCCTTGTTCCCCTCTTCCTTGTCGGCCGACGAGACCATTATCTCACATATCTGGCGGGGAAGCGGGAGACCTTGACCTGGAAGGGGGCCGGGATCTCATTTCCTTTTCCTGGAAGCCTCTGGAGTTGACGAGGCAGGGAAGGAAGGGGGATAAATAGTGCTATAATCTCCTCGAGCGTGACCCGTCCGTCGGAAGCTGCTGGGAGGACCAGGTGTCCGGAAGCTACGATGAGACCCTGGCGGAGAAGGTAGTGGAGGCCGCCGCCTCCATGATCATGCGGGCCCGCCAGGTGGTTTGCCTGACTGGCGCGGGGATCTCGGTGGAGTCGGGGATACCGGATTTCCGGTCTCCCGGCGGCCTATGGACCAAGTACGACCCCCTTCTTTACGGCACTTACGAGTCCTTCGTGCGGCACCCGGAGCGTTTCTGGGAGATGGCCAAGGAGCTCAATCCCACCCTGGAGAGGGCCGAGCCCAATCCTGCCCACTACGCCCTGGCGGAGCTGGAGAGGCTGGGAAAGTGCAAGGCGGTCATCACCCAGAACATCGACCACCTGCACCAAAGGGCCGGTTCCCAGGTAGTCCTGGAACTGCACGGGACCCATAGGACCGGGCATTGCATGAAGTGCCGCCGCTTGTTCACCCTGGAGGAGATGAAGGAGCTGAGCATGGACAACACCCAGGTCCCTTATTGTCCCGACGACGGCGGCTTGATCAAGCCCGACGTGGTCTTGTTCGGGGAACCCCTCGATTCCCGGGTGCTGGCCAGGGCGGCCCAGCTGGCTTCCACCTCCGATCTCATGCTGGTGGTAGGCTGCAGCCTGGAGGTGTACCCCGCGGCAGCCCTCCCGGAGTACACCAAGAGAAACGGCGGGCAGCTGATCTTCTTCAACAAGGTGTCCACTTACCATGATGACTTGGCCGACTTGGTGTGCCTGGGAAGCGCCGGTCGCACCCTCCCAGCGGTGGTGGATGCCTACAAGAGGTTGGCCGGGCTCTCCTGAGACCTACCTATGGCGCCAAGGGAAAGCGATTGGAGATGTAAAGGTAAAATGTATTGACCCTCTGGGTTTTACCGGTCCAGCTGGGACCCGGTGAGACCGGTAAGGGAAAGACTTGGTGCGGGCTGACCTAGGGGCAGGGTGCTGGCTCATTCGCAGGGCCCGGGCATGGAAAGAGGGAGGCGGACATGTACGACGGCAAGGGTGGTTTCTGGGATAGGTTCTTCCCCGGCCTGGGAAGGGGTTTTCGACTACCTTTCTCCGGGAAGGGAGGGGAAGAGGGCGAGGGCTCGAGAAGCTGGTGGAAGGGGAGGGGAGGGGTCAGGTCCCGCGTCCGCCTGGTGGTCCTCATCGTCGCCCTGACCGTACTGGTCCTCGTACTGGCGGGAAACTGGCTTGCCACCTTTTACACCGACCTCCTCTGGTACCGGGAGGTGGGACAGGCTTCCGTTTTCTGGAAGAGGGTCTGGGCCCAGATCCTCCTTTTCCTCCTGTCAAGCACGGCCTTCTTCGCCGTGCTCTACCTCAACCTGTGGTTGGCAGGAAGGCTCACCCCCCGCTACGAGAGGCCACTGGCGACTCTATCACCCTTGGAGGAATCGGTGGCCCGGTTCCGGGAAAAGGCGGGCAAGTGGCTGGACAGGGGGGTGCTCCTCTTCT
>JAPWVA010000203.1 GCA_028275245.1 Actinomycetota bacterium | reverse complement strand
TGGTGTCAGGCCGGATGCCCTCGTCCCGGTCGAAGATCACCGGCTCACCTTTCTTCTGCGGGATCTCCACTGGCACTATCTCCTCCCGCAAGAGCCCCTTCTCGGTGGCCTCCGCCGCCCTCTGGTGGCTTCGGGCTCCCACCAGGTCCATCTGTTCCCGGGTAATGCCGTATTTGCGAGCCCAGATATCGGAGCCCTTTCCCATGTGCACGTTCTCGAAGGCGTCCCAAAGACCGTCGTGGATCATGCTGTCCACCAGCACCCCGTTGCCCATTCGGTAACCCAGGCGGGCCTTAGGGACCAGATAGGGGGCATTGGTCATGGATTCCTGTCCCCCCACCACTATGATCTCCGCCTGGCCCAGCTTGATCATCTGGTCGGCCATCTCCAGGGCGCTCATGGAGGAGATACACACCTTGTTCACGTTGATACACCAGACTTCCTTGGGGATACCTCCCTTGACGGCGGCCTGGCGGGCGGTTATCTGGCCTTGGCCGGCCAGCAGGACCTGCCCCATGATCACGCAATCCACCAGCTCCGGATCGAGGTTGGCCCTCCTCAGGGCCTCTCTGATGGCCATTCCGCCCAGGTCCTGGGCGGTGAAATCCTTGAGCATCCCCGCCATCCTCCCGAAGGGGGTCCTGGCAGAGCTCACTATCACCGTTTCCCTCATCTCCTACCTCCTTCCTCTTGGCCATCGTTTAACCTTCCGCGAGAAATCGGGTGCAGGCTCCGTCCTCCGTAAATATCCAATGGGGTCCCCCGCCGGGGCAAGGGGCAGAGAACGCGGGCTGGGGCGTATCGCCCGGGGTAATGATCCCCCACCCTGAGAGGAACCAGGTCAGGGCAGACCCAGCTGGCGGGCGATCACCATCCTTTGTACCTCCGAGGTGCCCTCCCCTATCTCCAGTATCTTGGCGTCCCGGAAATAGCGGGAGACGGGATATTCGTCCATGTAGCCATAGCCACCGAAGATCTGCACCGCCTGCACCGCGGTGCGCATGCACATCTCCGAGGCGAAGAGCTTGGCCATGGCCGCCTCCCGGGTATGGGGCCTTCCTGCATCCCTCAGGGCCGCTGCCCGGTAGGTGAAGGTGCGGGCCAGTTCTATCTCCGTGGCCATATCGGCCAGCTTGAACTGTATGGCCTGGAAATGGGAGATGGTCTTCCCGAACTGCACCCTCTCCCTGGAGTATCTGAGGGCTTCCTCGAAGGCTCCCTGTGCTGTACCCACCGCCAGGCCGGCGATGGCTATCCTGCCACCGTCCAGGCAATAAAGGAACTGCCGGAATCCCTCTCCCCTCTTGCCTATGAGGTGCGATTCGGGAACCCGGCAGTCGGAGAAGTTGAGTTCCCGGGTATCCGATGCATGCCAACCCATCTTCTTGTACCGGGGCCCCACCTGGTACCCGGGGGTGCCGGTGGGGACGAATATGTTGGATATCTCCTTCCCACCGTCCTTGCTTGTGCCGGTGACGGCGGTGATGGTGACCCCGGCGCTGATCTCGGTCCCGGCGTTGGTGATGAAGCACTTGGTCCCGTTGATGACCCACTGCCCGTTCACCAGCTCTGCCCTGGTCTTGGTGTTCCGGGCGTCGGAGCCGGCCTCCGGCTCGGTGAGTCCGAAGGCCGCCAGCTTCTCCCCCTTTGCCAAGGGGACCAGCCACTCCCGTTTCTGTTCCTCGCTACCGAAGTAATATATGGGACTGGAGCCCAGGGAGATATGAGCCTCCAGGGTGATGGCGCAAGCCCCGTCCACCCTGGCTATCTCCTCCACCGCGATAACGTAGGAGAGGTAGTCCCCTCCTGCGCCGCCGTATTCCTCCGGCCACGGTATCCCCATGAGGCCCATTTCCCCCATCTTCCTCACGATGTCGTAGGGGAACTCGCCGGTTTCCCAGAGCTCGTCCACCCTGGGCCTTATCTCCCTTTCGGCGAAATCCCTCACCGAGGCACGAAAGAGCCTCTTCTCCTCGTCCAGATCGAAGGCGACCTCCTGCATCTCTCCTCTCCTCCCTGCTCGCCTCAGGTCGCGGCTAGCATCGGATTTCTCGTCTATATCTCAAGGTGAACACCATCGTGCCTCACCCAATGCCTGCTAAAGGCCCCACCCTTGCGACCTCCGCGCGTCCCTCGACTTACCTGCCGCATCCACCGCCCCAGGGCAGACCCGGTGGTCAAGGGAAAATCCTCCTGGAGCTTGACTTTCAGGTTCCCTGGTTCCCCACCGGACCGCGGGCAACGCGGCGGAGATCAGGTCCCCCCGCCACATCCGCCAACGCCGCTTCCGTTTCCCGCCGTCAAGGCCATCCCCAGCCCGGCCACCCCATGGTACTGGAATCATCCCGTACTCCACGGGGTAGCGGACCTCAGGCGGGAGCGAAACCCACGATGTCCTCCAGGTGTCCCCGGCGCTCACCCTGGGGTCTCAACACCGGCTTCACTGGCATGCCGATCTCCACCGACCCGGGATCCACGTTCACCAGGTAGTGGGCCAAACGGGTATCTGCCCCGTCCAAGTCGATCAGCGCCACCACCGCCGGTTCTTCCTTGGGGGAACCATCCATGCCCCGGTGAACCACGGTGAAGGAATAGACCCGCCCGGTTCCCGGGAGCTCGAAGGTATCCTCCATCCGGGCGAAGCACCTCTCGCAGAAGATACGGCAGGGGAGATAGACGAACCCACACTCGGGGCAGCGAGAAGCGGTGAAGGCGCCCCTGTCCTTGAGGGCCCGGAAGAACCTCTCCAGGCCCAGGCCATAGGTGTAAACGTACTCCACGGGGATCTCGCCCTCGAAGTAGGTGAGGTCCACGTTGCGCTCGATCCTTTCCGAAAGGCCCATCTTACTCCCTCCCTTCCGGCTTGAAGTAAAGGATGTCGGTGATGGAACCCTCCCTTTCCGCTGGGTCCTTCCACACCGCCTTCACCCGCATCCCTATGCGCACCTCCTCTGGCTCCACCTCGCCCAGCTTGTGGAGGATCCCCATGCCCGGGGAGGCCCCGTCGATCTCGATGACCGCCGGGATGTGGGGCCTGGCTCCTTTAGGCAGACGGGAGGCATCCCAGTTGATGTAGCAGATGGAGAAGGTGTTCACCGTGCCGGTGTCCTTGACGTACACCCATTCGTCGGTGGGCCTCCAGCAAAGCTCACAGAACATTCGGGGCGGGAGCATTATCCTGCGGCACTTGTGGCACTTCCGGGCAATGATGCGACCTTCTTTCAACTCGGCCAGGTACCTTCCAATGGCCACCCCGTTGTCCCAGGCATATTTCAGGTTCGGTTTCCACGGGAGGCTGAGAAGCCTGCCTTCCTTCAAGTCCTCCTCCCGGTAATAGGTCCCTCCCAGTTCGAACTTCTCCAGCTCCATGGCGCACCTCCTCCCTACCTGCGCAAAACGATAACGGTGCCCACCTGCATGAGGTCGCCCCAGGCTTGAGCCAGGCCGCAGCGAGGCTCGTTGG
>JAPWVA010000202.1 GCA_028275245.1 Actinomycetota bacterium | reverse complement strand
CTCTTCGAGGTAATCGAAGTCGGGTCCGTAGGGGTGGTGCTCCCGGCACCCCTGTCTCAGGACCTTCAGGTTGAGCCGGTTAGGCCACCAGTCGGTGAGCCACCTCTTCCTGGGCTTCTTCCCGTTCGTGTTTCACCCCCTGTTATCGAGACGAAAGAGACGAAAGGCATCATCCCCGGGACGAGCAAGGAGGTTGTGGTTCCATGCCCCCAGGGGTTACCTATGCTCCTTGGGATACCCCCTCCGACTGCCGGCGAAACCCCGAGACCAGCCATCCGAGGATTATTCACCTCTTTTTCTCGGAAGTGAGATATGACTCTTTGGGGGCCCCAAAGCTCCGAGGACCCTATAAGGGAATTCTGGGACTGGATTAGGGCACGCCGAGCCCTGGCCACGGACAACCGGGTGAGATACCTTTCCCTACGGGCTTCTTCCCAGTCTTCGTTCAGTCCACCCGGCTTGCCACGGACGACCGGGTGGGCTGCCTTTTTCGCTGGCCCCTGACCTCTCGCTGCTTTCATCCGCTTCATCGCGCCGTGTCTGTCGCTACCTTCAGCGTCCCGATGGGGCCCATTTGTGTTTGTCGCTACCTCCAGAGTCCCGATGGGGGCCTATTTTATGTGGGCCCATTGTTCTCCTGAAAGAAGTGGTGGATTTTACCCTCGTTTTCGCCGTTCCCTAAGCACCTTGATAATTGTCAAGATCCAACGTTTCCCGGGGTCCTCCCACCTGGGGTACACGGTTCCCGGTGGGGCGGGAAGCCCCGGCCATCGCCGTGAATCCTTGCCGTTGCCGTCGACCGTGTTTCCGCAGGATCTTGCCGGAGAGCATTATTCCTAAAGAAGCGATGTCTTGAGTCAGAAACCCGGCTATTGGATCATAAACCCGGCCGGTCGCAATCTATACAAGACTCCCTTGCTTGCGGAGAGCACCCTCTTTTCCCGCGGGGATCCAGGCAAGGCCTTCCGAGAGGTTAAGCCCTCACAAACAGCCGTTTCCTGTCAGTGTCCCCCTGTAACATGGATTGTCGTACGGTCCCCGGTGGTGCTCCGGACTGCCCGGAGCCCGCCGCAGGCTGGGGGCGCGGGCTTGCTGGGACGGGGGTCCATGGCTATGTTACGGGAGCTCAGAGTCAGGAACCTGGCGCTGATAAGGGAGGTCTCCATGGAGTTCTCCCCCGGGCTCAACGTGCTCACGGGTGAGACGGGGGCGGGGAAGACGGTGCTGGTGGAAGCCCTCGGACTACTCCTCGGTGCCCGGGGGGATTCGGCCATGGTCAGGCCGGGAGCCGAGCGCATGGAGCTGGAAGCGGTCTTCGAGGCGGGCTCGGACGAGGTCAAGGCCAGGCTCGAGGAGCTGGGATTGGGAGGGGAGGAGGACGAGATCATCATCCGCAGGTCGTTGTCTTCCGACGGTAAGGGTAGGTGTTACGTGAACGACCGCCTTTGCACCGTAAAGACCCTTTCCCTCCTGGGGGAACTGCTGGTGGACATCCACGGGCAGCACGAACACCAAAGGCTCCTGAGGCCCTTTTGTCACCTGCAGTACCTAGATGATTACGGAGACACCGCCCATCGGCAGCTGCTCCGGGATTACAGGGAGCAGTACCGGCGGTGGAGGACAGCCAGGGATACGCTGGCCCGGCTAGCGGTAGCCGAGGAGGAGCGTTTCCGGGAGATGGACCTCCTGCGCTACCAGATAAGGGAGATTGAAAAAGTCGGTCCCAGGGAAGGGGAGTTGGAGGAGTTGGCGCTGGAAAGGCGCAGGATGCAGGGGCGGGAGGAGCTTTTCTCGGCGGTGAGCGGGGCCTACGATTTGGTCTACGGCGTCGACTCGACGGGGGTGTTGGATGCGTTGGGGGAAGCCGCAGCGCTGCTGGAGAGGGTGTCCCCCTTGGACGGGACCCCTGCTCGCTGGGGAAGGGACCTGCTGGAGCTACAGGAAAGGCTGGCGGAGACCTGCCGGGAGATGAGGGATTACCTGGACGGCCTGGAATTCCAGCCGGAGAGGGTGGAGGAGGTGGAGAGGAGATACCACCAGCTCAGCGAGCTGGCCAGGAAATACGGGCGGGACACCGCCTCCATCCTCGAGTTCCTAGAGGCCGCCAGGAGGAGGCTGGAGGAGCTGGAGAACCTGGACATGGCCCGGGAAGGATTGGAGGGCGAGGTGAGGGAGCTGGAGCAGGGCCTGGAGGACCTGGCCCAGCGTCTAGGTGAGTCCCGCCGCTGCTTAGCCACCCGGCTGGAGGAGGAGGTGAACCGGGAGCTCTCGGAGCTGCGCATGGGAGGGGTCCGGTTCCGGGTGGAGGTGCGTCGGAGGGAGGGGTGGGCCGAGACGGGCGCCGAAGACGTGGAGTTCATGATCAGTCCAGGCAGGAACATGCCCTTCCGTCCCGTCGCCCGCATAGCCTCGGGTGGCGAGCTGGCCCGCATAACCTTGGCCCTGAAATTGGCCTTGGCACGGGCCGATTTCGTGCCTACCCTGGTTTTCGACGAGATCGACGCGGGAATCGGGGGGGAGACTGCAGACGTCCTGGCGGAAAAGCTTCATCGTGTGGCTTCCTACCACCAGGTTTTCGTGGTTACCCACCTGCCCCAGGTGGCCGCCATGGCTGGTCGCCACTTCCTGGTGACCAAGATGGCGGGAAGGGGTTCTCCTTCCACCTCGGTGAAGGCTCTCCGGGGGGACGAGAGGCTGGAGGAGCTTTCCCGGATGCTGGGGGGAGGAAGGGATACCGCTAGGGAGCACGCCCTTTCCCTGCTCAGAAGGGGGGAGGACCTGGCCCTGGCCTCGGGATCAGGGGAAAGGACCCGGCAGGAAGCCGGGTGATGACACTGGGGGGTTGATCCTGGAACCATTTTCTGGAACCACTGTAACTGTAAGATCTCCGCGGCGGGCAGTAGGGAGGTTGCCAGGGGCCGGGACTCGGGTGGTGACCGTGCCAGTGCTCGCCATTAAGCTGGTGAGGGACTGGACGCTCGGTTGATGCTAGGCGATTCATCCACTCCTTTTGTTACCATGGGATTGCCGTCGGAGCAGGCTAGTGAGCGGAGGATGTATCGAAGTTGACCGGTGGGAGGGTGTCTTGGGTCTCCACTGCCAAGGCTTGCCGGCGAGGGAATGGGATCTGCGGTGAGATCATGGGCCGGCACCCCTATATCGAGGAGGTGGTGCATGTTCCGTAGGAAATCAAGGCCGGGAATCCGGGCGAAAGGCACGACATGGCGGGCGATGGCGGGCCTTGCTAACGTGGCACTGTTGGCCGTCGCCCTCACCGTCCTGGCGTTGGGCTGCAATGGAAAGCTGGAGGAAAGGCGATTGAGGGTGGCGGTGGATATCCTTCCCTATGCCGACTTGGTCTCCCGGGTGGCCGGGGAGCTGGTGGAGGTGGAGGTGCTGGTCCCGCCGGGGTCCTCACCCCACACTTACGAACTCACTCCCCGCCAACGGGCCTTCCTGGAGGAGGCGGACCTGGTGGTGGCCAACG
>JAPWVA010000201.1 GCA_028275245.1 Actinomycetota bacterium | reverse complement strand
ACCCCTTCGGCGGAGTCGGCCTTGGCGGCCACGCCATATACGGTGTCGGTGGGCACCACCACGAGCCCGTCGCGCTCCAGGACCGAGATGGCCTCCCGCAAGGCCTCCGCTTCGTTGCCCGGAATTTTAACCCATTTCACCCTGAAACCTCCCCAGCTCATGTCGTTTCCCCGAGGTCAATGAAACCCCACGGCAAAACATGGTGAGTGCACCGAACCGTAGGGCAAGGAGCCGAGGCGGACTCCTCTGCCCAGCCCGGTTTCCACCCCTTCCCCTCCATCCACCCTGTACCGCCGCCCGCCATGCTCCCTTCCATTGCCGGGGCCAGGCCTGCTGGAGTCCCGGCCCGCCAGTTTGGATTATAAACCCGTCCGCCGTAAATGCACTGGCCCCACAACCCTGCCGGCCCCCCGCTACAGTGGCGGGCCTCCCAGCGGGGCGCGGGATTTGGCTCCACCGGGAACCCCGGGCAGCCACCCTTGCACTCCATCCCGTGGACCCGCTCGAATCTCGGCCCACCGGAAAGCCCGTCCACGGGCCGCGGGGCCTGGCCCACTGCCCTCCCCCGGCCGACCGGGTCACACCCTCCCAGGGATAAAGTCCCGGGCGCCGGGGAAAAGCCCTGGCGGTAAGGGCCTTCCCCGCGCCCCGCCTCGCTCCCGCCACACCCTAATGTGGGCACCGCCCGCAGTCGATAAAGGATAAAAAACGAAGGGACCCGGTGAACATGGAGGGCGCTCTTCACCCTGGGAACCCGGGAGGGGAAAGCCCCGGCAGGCCCCCCGGAATCGAGAAGAGGGCGGTGGAATTCCTCATCTCCCTGAACGCCGCCCTCATCAACATCCGTATGTATCCTTCCACCAGCGAGATGATCTCCGGCTCGGTGGAATCCGCCTACCGCAGGCTCCAGGCCCTCCTGGAGGATGGGGAGGAGCTCACCCTGGGCGAGGCCGAGCGACTTCTTTTGGTCAATGGGGAAAGGCTCCCGGAAAAGGATCAGTCCCGCCCGCCCGTCCTCTCCTTCCTGGACAACCTCCGGCGCCGGGACATATACAGCATCACCTTCCTCCCCGGGATCGATGCCTCCGAGTTCCGTAGCTTCCTGGAGGCACTCTCCATGGACCCCGAGGAGCTGGGGAGGGCCGGGGGGCTGGGGACGGAGATATCCCGCCGGGGGTGCACCCACCTGTTGGTGAACGAGAAGAGGTTCATCCCTGTGAGCGAGGACGAGACTGTGGCCCAGCGGGAAGGGGAAGAGGTGGTCCCGGAGGAGGCTCGGCTGAGGGAGGAAGAGCTGAAGCGCCTCGCGGAGAAGCTGAAAGACGAGAGGTTCGTCTCCTACCTCGCCGGGAAGACGGAGAAGGAGAGGGTAGGCGAGGACGTCATCGGTGACATCCTGTCCAACCCACCCAGGTTCGGCATGCTCTTGCGCCAGGTGGTGAGGGAGACGGTGGTGGAGCACGAGGACCCGTCGGAATCCCTCGGGTTGATCAGGGCCTCGCTGGACAGGGCCGCCGCCCTCCTCCTGGGCTTGGAGGACCGGGACCTGCGGGATATGAACACCGAGGAGGTGGGCCGGGCGCTGGCCTTCCTGGAGCCCTCCGAGCTCAAAGAGTTCCTATTGAGCGGGGAATCCGGGCTCCTGGGTGAGCTGGGGGTGAGGGGCCACATCTTCCAGTGCATGCGGGAGAACAAGGTGCTGGACCTCCTGGAGAGCGTGATCCGGGAGCACGAGTCGCTGGACAGGCTCATGGAGGAGGACCCGGCGGGGGTGAGCGGGGCGGAGCGGGAGAGGTTCGAGAAGCTCTCCGCCCTGATCGACGAGATCTACACCTTCTCGGTGGGCAAGCCCTGGGAGGGGAAGGTCAGCGACCGCATCTTCCAAGCCGACATGTGGAAGAAGATCGTGGAGGGCAAGGAGCGTAGCGGGAGCGCCGGGGCCAGCACCTTGGTCTACCAGATAAGCAGCCTCCTGGTGAGCGAGGGCTTGGCCCTGGACGTGGACGAGCTGGCCAAGGACCTCACCGTGTCCGAGAACATCCCCCGGCTCCTGAGAAAACTCTACAGGGCAAGGCGCTCGGAGACCGTCCTCCGACTCATCGAAGGCCTGCTGGACAACCTGGACGACATGAGCCCTGAGATAAGGCTACGCACCGCAGAGACCTTGAAGAACATCCCGGACGCCCTGGAGCTGAGCCAGAGGCTGAGGGAGTTCCCGGTGGTCCACGAGATGAAGGACCGGCTCCTGGACCGGTTGGATAAGGAAAGGGAACTCAACGAGATCTACGAGAGCGTGGCGTCCTGCCTGGTGGGCCTGGCCCAGGCCTTCGTGCTGGCCCGGGAATTCGAACCGGCGGCCGAGATCATAGACACCTTCTGGAGACACCACGGGGCCGACTCGGGCAGGAAGCCCGAGCAGAGGCGCATCGCCCTCGAGGCCATCGCCACGGTGGCCTCGGAACCGGTCCTCGACTTCCTGGCGGAGGTGCTAAGGGAGGGGGACGTGCAGACCATACAGCAAGTGGCGGAGCTCCTCATCCGCTTCGAGGAGAAATCCATCCAACCCCTCATCCGCGTACTCAAGGACAGCGAGGACCTGCTGGTGCGCCGGGTAACCTTCGAGGCGTTGGAAAACATCGGCAAGGAGGCCATCCTGGCCCTCATCAACGACCTGGAGAGGCACAATCCCTGGCACATGTACCGGAACATCATATCCATATTGGCCGAGATCGGGAACCGCTCCATCATCCAGTCCCTGTCCCGGTTTCTCAGGCACCAGAACCCGGAGGTGCGCCGGGAGACGGTGAGGGCACTGGCCCGGATAAGGACCCCCGAAACGGTTAATCTACTGGTGGAAGCGTTGGACGACCGGGACGAGAAGGTGCAGAGGGAAGCCTGCCTGGGCCTGGGGGCCATGAAGGACGTGTCCACCGTCCCCAGCCTCATCGAAGTGGTAAGGCCTCCCCGCAGTTTCCGGCGGGAGAAACGGAGGACGGTGGCGGTGAGATGCGCCGCCCTGTGGGCCCTGGGAGAGATCGGTGACAAGTCGGCCATCCCCTACTGCAGGCACTTCCTGGACCACCGGGTATGGACCCCCCTGTTCGGGAAGAAGCGAGTGGAACTGAAGGTGGCCGCCGCCCGGGCCCTGGGCTCCATCGGCGGGGAGGAGAGCCTGAGGGCCCTCAAGGCCCATGTCCAGGACCGCCGTCCCGAGGTGCGCCTCGCCGTCTCCCAGTCCATAAGGAGGATAGCCGGGGCGGGAGGGAGCTGACCTCCCACGGTCGAAACAATCCCGGTCGCCCTCCCCCTGACGATCCCGCCCCGCCACCTCTCTGGGATCAATCCACCACCCGCATCCAGGGGCCCCGGCGGGTGGCCTCGACCCCGGTGTGGAGCCATCCCCCCTCCCACCGGCGCAAGGTCTCCTCCAGGTCGTTCCAATAACCCGGGAAGACGGAAGGCCCCCGCAGGAGCACCTCTCCCGCCCCACCTCCCGACAGCCGCACCCG
>JAPWVA010000200.1 GCA_028275245.1 Actinomycetota bacterium | reverse complement strand
CGGTACACATCGAAGTGACCTGCATCGAGGTGCAGGATGCACACCTCCCGGATGCGGGACACCGCCCTCTCCACCGCCCGGGGAGAGATGAGGGAATCGCGGACCCCGATGATGGCTAGGGTGGGGCTCCTGACCCTCCCCGTGTAGAGGGAGGGGGCGTAGAGGAGAAGCTGGAGGGCGGCCCGAGCGGGGCAGCGGTTCTCCCACGATGAGCCCTCCGGGACCAGGGCCATGTAGCCCGGCCAGCACTCCGGGGTATTGAGGATACCGAATTCGTGGGGCTCGGACACTATGGGCACGTAGTGCGGCTTCCGCCCGAGCAGGAACTTACCCACGTCCTTCAGGGCCTCCCGGGTGGCCTGAAGGGCGTGCCTCAAGCCCGTCCTCAAGACCGAGCTGGGCCCGTTGACGAAGGGGACCTGTATCACGGCGGCGCGAACCCTGTGGTCCTTGGCCGCGGTGACCAGCACGTGCCCGCCGCTGTAGGAGGTCCCCCAGAGGGCCACCCGCGAACTGTCCACCTCCTCCAGCCCCCTCACGTAGGTCAGGGCCGCCTCCCAGTCCGCTAGGTGCCTCCAGGGGTTGATGAGATAGCGAGGCTCTCCCTCGCTCTCCCCGAAACCCCTGTAATCGAAGAGGAGAACGGCCATCCCCCTCCCGGCGAACTTCAAGGCGTAGGGCTCCAGGCCGAAGGACCTCTCTGCCCCGAAGCCGTGGGCCATGACCACCACGGGCGGTCTTTCCACCCCCATCGGCAAGTACAACCAAGCGGCGCATCGCAGCCCGTGGCTCTCGAAGTGACGATCTTCTCGGCGAACCCCTTCCATCCCCCGATGCACCCCCTTTCAATCCGCGAGAAAATCCCACCGCCTGTACTCCGGCGCTCGACCATTATCCTAACACGGTGGAACCCGCGGCGAGGCGGAGCTCATCGGGGCTGGGAAAACCCACAGGCCCCCTCCCACACCTTTCCGCGGGACCCGCAGGAAGCGGTGCAATCGCATTCCACAGACGCTCTTGGCTTAAAATGTCCTGGGATACGGCTTGAATCCGAAAGCAGCAAAACAAAAGAAAATGCGATGAAAGCGACCCCAGGACCTCCAAGCCCTCCCTTCCCGTGCCCAGGTTAACGGGGCAAGCACGACCAGGGAACGGGTCTGAATAGTAACGGTGACCAGCTTGGGTGTAATGATAAAATAGGCAAGGCGGTAAATCCTGGTTACTGCAAGGGGGTGGCAATGGGACTTTCCGTGGATCCAGAAAACCGCTTTAAAAGAGCCTTCCGTGAGTACGCGGGAAGGATAGTGCCCCATACCATCAATGAGATCAACCGACTGGGCCCCGAGGCCGGGGAGAGGATCTACTCGCTCTTGGTACCACCCAGGATATTCGAGATGTTCCGCATAAACCCCGAGACCTTGCGCAACGCCGCCGGCGAGAAGGTGGTGAAAGTCACCTCCCATCCCGATCTCACCTTCGCCACCATCGAAGTGAGGGAAAGGCCGGAGGACCAGGACTGCATATTCTTCCTGGAGATAGAGGACACACCCCTGTACAAGATCGAGATAAACTTCCTCATCATCAACGACCCGAGGAGTCCCCGCTTCAACACCGACGTGGACGAGCTGGGGCGTAGGACCAAGTTCGCCACGGTGCGCAGGAACATCCCGGAGGAGATCAGGGCCATGGAGGCGGGGCTCGCCCCCGGTCAGGTGAGGAGGGGTCTGCGCATGCTCCGGGACTTCGTGCCCATTGCCACCGAGTTCATCGAGGCCCTGGAACAGGACATGGTGATCGCTGAGCCACTGACTTACAGCAGCGCCATCTTGCTGGAATATTATGGTTTCAATTACATCCGGGGGAAGAGGAAGATGGAGGAGATCCACCGTGGTTTCCAGCCCGGGGGCGAGCTTTACCAGAAGCTGGACGGTTCCACCCCCTTCCGCCAGCCAGGCATGGAGAGGACGGTGCGGGGAAGGGCCTGGGCCATACACGACGGCATCCTGGGGGAGCCCTGGCGAGGTATAGAGATGTACCGAACGGAAAAACCCGCCAACGTTTGCACCTTCCCGGGGTGGGTTTACTGAGGGTGCGACCCGCCGGGCAAGGACCTGCTTTCCCCGGGAAAGACCCCGATTCCCGCCTTGGCCCCTCGGAGGTGAAACCTGAGTCCTCCTAGGCAAGACAGTGAGAAGTCCGCCACTCGTGGTGTCGGGTTTAAAGCGACTGGTTTACCCAGTATGGGAAGCGTCACCATCGGGGGGGATGGCCGGACCTCAGGGCAGGTCTAAACCGGCATGACATCTCCCGCCAGCACCCGCAGGACGCCCCGCTCACCCTCCAGCAGCAGGCGGCCCTCCTCGTCCACCCCCAGGACTACGCCCCTCACCTCGCCCGATAAACTCTCCTCCCCCTCCCACCGGTAAGGTGGGGCCAGCACCACTTCCTGGCCCATGTCCGCCATGTTCTCCTGGTACCGGCGACGCAGGCGGTTGGCATCCTCCCGCCAGAGGCCGGGAAGTCTTTCCAGTATCTCCCAGAAAAGTTCCTCCACCCCAAACAGCCTCTTCTCGCTTACCCAGAGGGAAGTGACCCTGCCCCCTTCCACCTCCAGCTCCCCCGGGCCGTAGGAGACGTTGATGCCCAGGCCGGCCAGCAGGAGCCTACCCAGGGGTCCCTCCACCGACTCGCACAGCAGGCCCCCCACCTTGCCCTCGGGGTAGACCAGGTCATTGGGCCACTTGAAAAGGGGCCCCTCCCCTCCCATCGCCCGCACCGCCTCTCGCACCGCCAGGCACACCGCTGTGCTCACCCGGAAGGGATGCGCCTCGGGGAGGACGGCAGTCATGAGCAAGGACTTGCCCGGTTTGTCCATCCACCTCCGGGAGTACCTTCCCCTCCCCCTGACCTGGTGGTCCGCCCTCACTGCCAGCCAAGGCCCGCTCCCCTCCTCCACCATCCTCCGGGCATCGTCGTTGGTGGAGCCGGTGACCGTGTATTCCACTACCTGCCAATTAGGCTTCATCAGCATGCACCGTCCCAGGTAAACGTGGCCCGCCGGGAGAAAACGCGGCCCGCGGGGAGAAGGGGAGGTACACCCCCCAATTGACATTCCTCCACCGCTTCTGTACAAATATACAAAATCGTTTCAGCCCGATCGCGAAAACAGCCCGAATGTGAAAACCGCGGGAGCAAGCCCATGAAATACGCTAACCCTGCATGGGAGACGACGGAAACGACAAAAGCCAGCCTATACCGCGGTTTGGCTCTGGCAGCCCTATTCTCCGCCCTCACCGGCCTGGGGGCCATCATGAGGGTACCCCTAAGGCCAGTCCCCGTGACTATGCAGGTATTCTTCGTGCTCCTCTCCGGCCTGGCCCTGGGTCCTTCGTGGGCCTTAGCCTCCGTGCTCATGTACCTACTTGCGGGCGTCTCGGGGGCGCCCTTCTTCGCCGCCCCGCCCCACGCCGGACCCCAGGTACTGGTGGGGCCCACTGGGGGTTATCTGGTCGG
>JAPWVA010000199.1 GCA_028275245.1 Actinomycetota bacterium | reverse complement strand
TTCGATTTCCCCTTTCCCCGCGGCCAGTTTTTTGGGCCAGCTTTCCTCAAAGCGTTTCCTCGAAAGCGTTTCCATCTTGTTTCCTCGAAGGCGTTTCCATATTTGTCCTTCCTTTGCCTTTCCTTCTTTGCCCTTCCTTGCCCGGGGTCTCTTGGCCCGAGGCTGTCTAGCGTCCTGGATCGCACGACCGTGATGCCACCCCGGCTACAGCTATGGCCGCTCTCATCCCCTTGGAGCAAAAAGGAAAACCTGTAACGATATGGAAAGCTCCTATCTTTGCCTCTTTGGGGAAACTTGCCAGGATAAAGATCAGGACGGATTTTGGCTAAATATGCGTCCCCCCCGAATTCCGTCTTTTCTAGCTCCCCCCTTCTTCTTCATTTCCCACGTTTCGGCTACCGATTTTTATTATACCCTTAAGCAGGTCCCCTCATACAGGGGTGCGGGAATATCAGGGATCTCAAAACGCACCCGTGACGGGACGCGGGCAGCGGTTTAGCATCGCGGGTCATGGCCCAGCGGGGATCCGAATGATTGGGCAGGAGGGTTCCTCCTGCCCCGGATTTATCGATCTCGTGTGCCCCTGATCTCCCCGTGGAAGTGAGGTCCCGGCTCACCCGGTGGAGAAAAGGGGCCGGGACTTTGTCTTGACCCGGTCAGGCCACACCCCCCGTGACGCCTCGCGCCCGGCCTCGCCGAACCGGTACAGGTTGTGCAGGGAGGCTCCCATCCCCAGGAAGAACCAGAAGAGGGTGAGCATGGGGATGGCAAAGAGGAGCCAGGCCCCGAATAGGTTGGAGACGGCATAGCCTACCATCCCCAGGAGGAACGCCTCACATAGGAAGTACAGGTGAGGGTCCTCCCGGGACCCCCTCCTCGCCTGGTACAGACAGAACCAGTAGACGATGAACAGGGAGAGGAAGAACACGAATCCCACCAGGCCATGGGAGACAAGGTAGGTGAGGAAGGCGTTCTCCACCGCCACCCAGGTTTCCCGCAAGTTGGCTTCCACGATGCGTTGACCCTCCATGCCCATACCCAGCCCGAGGAAGGGATGCTCCAGGAAGAAGTCGATAGCCATCCGGTACTGGTACATGCGGGCCTCGGCGGCCTCCCTGGCGCTCAGGCTGGTGAAACGTTTCTTCACGAACTCCGGGGGGTTGAGCATCACCAGCACCAGGGCGGTTACCAGGATCACCGTGGCCGCGGTGAGCCAAACCCGGCGATCGGCGAAGCCGAAGGCCCCGTATAGCAGGGCGATGCAACCGGCCGCCACCCAGGCCGCCCTCGACCCGGTGAGAAAGAGAGCGGAGAGGTTCACCCCCAGCCCCACCAGGAGGAGGAACCAGATGAGCCTCCTGCCCCTGCGCCAGGCATAGCTCAGGAGGCTGACGAAGAAGGGGAGAGCGAAGACGAGGTAACCTCCCAAAACGTTTGGGTGGAGGAAGGTGGAGTTGATGCGGTAGGCCTGAGCTTCGCTCTCCCCAGCCACATAGTTCACGTCCTTGGGGTATCCCAGGCGGGAGAGGACCTTCTCCGCTATGTATTCCGTCTTGGCCTGGCCTATGGCCTTCTGCACCAGACCGAAGGTGGCCACCAGGGTGAAGCAGACCATCATGATCACCAACAACCCCTGCACCTGGCGACGGGTGGTGACCAGATTGAGTACCAGGAAGAAGACGTAGACGAACACCACGGTCCTGACGAAGCGGAAAGCCATCACCAAGATGCTCCCCCCGTGGATGATGCCCACGAAACAGGCGACGATGTTGGTGATGACATATAGCAGGATGGCGAAGGAGATGGGACTGCTCCTCTTCCACTCAGATTTCCCGGTGAAGGACCGCAGCACCCAGGCCACGAAGGTCAGGGCCATGACTATCTCGTGGATGTTGAAGTGGATGCCGCGGGCCTCCCCGGCGACAGCCACCTGTATTCCCAGGTTCCAGGTGGGGCCCGCTTGGGGTAAGGTCAGATTGAAGAAGAGAGCTACCCCAACACCCAGCAGAGGGTAGCGGTAGATGACGGCGAAAAGCGTGGCGCCTCCCAGCAGGATGAACACTACCTTGGCGGGAAGCTGGGTGGAGACCAGCCCGGCGATCATACCCGCCGCTCCGGCCGTTGCCAGCAACGCCAAGGGGACAGCCTGATCCGCCTTCCCCCCTCTGGCCACCCTCGTCCTAGCCCTGACCTTCAAAACCCTTTATCCTCCCTCTTGAAAGTTCATAGAGCCAAACGATGAAATCGATTATTCCCTGCTGACCTTCAAAAACCTTATCCTCCCTCTTGAAAGGGCTGACTAACGCCCCGCCTTCCCAGCCTGTGCCCCGCCCGCCGAAGGGTCGGCCCCGGTAGCTGTCGGCGTTGGTGGGCTTCCCCGATGGGGTGGTCGGAGGGAACCTGATCCAGGCTGATCCAGAGGTCACCCTCTGCCAGCCACACCCTGCTGGCGGGGGCGTCTCACCACCCCGCTGGACATTCCCCTGCCGCGGGGTCCCGGACTTCTTGGCGTGGCCTTTCCCCACAGTGGAGCCCCGGGACCGGGGCCTTGTCCTCGACCTCCGGGTTCGGGGGCTGCGCCTCATGACAGCACCTTCCTGTAGATCTCAAGGATTCGCAGGGCGGTCCTCTCCCAGGTATATCCTGAGGCCCTCTCCCTTCCCCTCCGAGAGAGATCCCGGGCCGTGCCCTCCTCCAGGGCCTCAGCCAGGCCCCGGGCGATGTCATGGGGATCGCGGGGATCCACCAGAACCGCTGCCTCGCCCACCAGCTCGGGGTAGGAGGATGCCCGAGAGGCCACCACCGGGGTCCCGCAGGCCATAGCCTCCAGCAGGGGTAGGCCGAATCCCTCGTAGACTGAGACGTTGACGAAGGCGGAGGCCCCGGAATAGAGGGCGGGCAGGTGTGCCTCCTCCACGTAGCCCGCGAACACCACCTTATCCTGGAGTCCAGTCTCCAGCACGGCGTCCTCCACGCCCCCCCTCAGGCCCTCCATCGGCCCGGCCAGCACCAGTCTGAGCCCGTCCCCCGGTGCCGACGCACCGGCCTTGAGCAGTTCCTTGAAGCCCAGGAGCAGGTTGAGGATGTTCTTCCTGGGGTCGTAACCGCCTAGGTAGAGGAGGTAGGGCCTCTCGATGCCGTAGAGGGGGAGCGCCTCCCGGATCTCCGCCTCCCCCCGGGGGTGGAAATCCGCCGAGACCCCCTCGGGCACCACTTCCACCCGGTCTTCCGGGATCTTCCATATCTCCATCACGTCCCGGGCCGTGTTTTGGGAGACCGCTATCACCCTCTCCGCACGGCGGGCCGCCGCCCGGTGGAACTCCATCCAGGCCCACGAGTTGGGCCCCAGGTAGGGACCCCGGAGCACCAGCAGGATGAGGTCGTGCACGGTGACCAGGAAGGGTTTGGGGAGGAAGGGGCTGAGGTTGTGGTCGATGCCGTGAAAGAGGTCCACCCTAGCCTCGGCCACCCGGCGGGCGAAGAGGATGTGCTCCGCCAGCATCCCAGGCCAGGAGTAGCGTCCCAGCGCAGGGACCTGCACTACT
>JAPWVA010000198.1 GCA_028275245.1 Actinomycetota bacterium | reverse complement strand
TATTACTCGGTTCTGACCCTGTCAATAACCCGGGGACAAAATCCTGCCATCCCCTACATCTCCACGGCTTCTCCCTTGACGATCCACAGGTGGCGATCCCTGGGGCTTATGCTTCATTGTGATCGTCGACCCCATACCCTTGAGGGAGCGCCAGGGAATAGCGCCCTCCCGCCAACTCCGTCACCCTGCCCGCGACCTTGAGGCCGGTGAGGCAACCCAGGAGCTCCCCCGCGGATATCCCCAACTCGATAACCAGCTGATCCAGGACCTTTGGGCCTGAGGTCAACTTTTCCAATATTTTCTTCTCCACTTCCCCGGGAAAGTCCTCTTCTCCGTCACTGGGTTCTGCCCTTAGCCCTGCCCGGCTATCGCAACTTTCCCGGGGGATATCCTCCAGAGGGAAGATCCCACCGTATTTCCCCTTTTCTGCTTGCCACGATCCGGCTCTCCCTCCACCCCCGCTTCCCAGGCAAGCCGCCGGGACGCCATGCCGTGCCGGAACTTCCTCCCCCGCGCCGGACCCTGGTCCCGCCAGGCAACCCAACTGCAGGTGCATGGGAAGTTCTTCCCAAACGTCCTCCTCGCGAGCCACTAGCTTGGCCCCCCAGCGGATGAGGGCGTTGGTCCCCGCCGAGAGGGGGCTGTTCACCGGTCCCGGCACCGCTCCCACCTCCCTCCCCTCTTCCAGCGCCAGCCGGGCGGTGATGAGGGCTCCACTCCTCTCCGCCGCTTCCACCACGAGGAGGAAGTGGGACAGGCCAGCTATTATCCGGTTGCGGTGGGGGAACCTCCAGGGAGCGGGCTCGGTACCCGGGGGATACTCGCTGATCACCGCCCCCCTCTCCGATATCTCCTCCAGCAGCTCGCGGTGGAGGGCGGGGTAGGGAATGTCCACCCCGCAACCCAGGACAGCCACGGTGAATCCCCCCGCTTCCATGCAGCCCCGGTGCGCCCATCCGTCGATGCCGTATGCGGCCCCGGACACTATGACCGCTCCTTTGGCTCCTAGGGAACGGGAAAGCACCACCGCCGTCTCCCTTCCGTAGTCGCTGCACTTCCTGGACCCCACCACTCCCACGTAGGGTCGCTCTCCTGGTGGTGGGAGGGTCCTTCCTCGCACGAAGAGCACGGGGGGAGGGTCAAAGATCTCCCCTAAGGGAGAGGGATATTCCTCGTCCCCGGGCACCAGCACCCTGATGCCTTTTTCCGCCAGCTCCCCCAGGTAATCCAGGGGTTCCTTCTCCGAGAGAAACTCCCTCCAGCCCTCGATACGGTCGGCGGGCAAGTACCAAGGGTCTGCGCTCCCCCTGAGGATGGATTCCAGGAGAGCCTGTCCACTTCCCGCCCTCCTTAGGTAGGAGGGCAGGGCGAGGGAGCTCATCCCCGGAAGGCTGCTCGCCAGAGCCCTACAAGCCCTCTCCCTCTCGCTTACCTTCATGAGCAGCTCACCTCCATGGATTCTGTAACCCACGATGCGGGCTTCACCGTACTTTTCCCCACCGCGCCCCAGGGAAATACGCCAACTCGGTTCAACTGTCCCCTCCCCACCGAGCTCACACCTGGGCCGTAGGCGGAAGAAGGAGACCACCGAATTCCGGCCCCTTCGGAAACACGGGACGCGGCCGCCGCGGCTGCCCCCTTCAGGCAGCGGTGAAAACTAGGCGGTCCAGGCCCCGGTATTGCACTGCCTCTGCCAGGTCCGAAACCCTTATCTCCTCCCTGCCCGCCAAGTCGGCCACGGTCCTGGCAATTCTCAGGCAACGGTCGAAACCCCGGGCAGTGAGACCCAACTTCTCCGCAGCGGTGAACATGAACTCTCTCTCTCGTCGACCTAGGGGACAGGCCTCCCGGAGCAGGGATATGTCCACATGGGCGTTGTACAGGTGGGGACCACCCCACCTCTCCCTCTGTATCCGACGAGCGGCCTCCACCCTCTTCCTCACCTGCTCCGAGGTCTCGCCCGAAGGCATCTCCACTAGCTCCGATGGCATCAGCCGGGGAACTTCCACCTGGATGTCGATCCTGTCCAACAGGGGACCTGAGATCTTCCCGTAGTACTTCCTCACCCGAGAGGGATGGCAGGTACAGGGTCTCCTGCGATCCCCCAGGTACCCGCAAGGGCAGGGATTCATCCCCGCCACCAGCAGGAAACGCGCTGGGAAAGTGGTGCTTACCTGCGAGCGGGATATGGTCACCAACCCCGTCTCCAGGGGTTGGCGCAGCACCTCCAGGGCATCCCTGCGGAACTCGGGTAACTCGTCCAAGAAAAGGACTCCCCGGTGACTGAGGGTCACCTCGCCTGGCCGAGGGAAACCCCTACCACCTCCTGCCAGCCCCACGCTGGATATGGTGTGGTGGGGAGCACGGAAGGGTGGGCTTAAGTCCCGGATGCGATCCGCCATGAGAACACCGGCCACGCTGTGAATGGATAACACCTCCAGGGCCTCCTCCTCGTCCAGGGGAGGGAGTATGGTGGGAAGCCTTTCCGCCAGCATGGACTTGCCTGATCCGGGTGGCCCCACCAGGAGAAGGTTGTGAAACCCCGCTGCCGCCACCTCCAGGGCCCTTTTGGCCATGGCCTGTCCCTTGACCTGGGAAAGGCATAGCCTCCGGGGCACCATGTCCTCCTCCGGCTCCCGGTTCTTAGGGTGGGCGGGTGCCTTTCCATCCACCAGGTAATCCACCGCCTCCCTCAAGTGCGAGACCCCCACCACCCTCAGGCCTTTCACCAGGGAGGCCTCCTCCACGTTCTCCCGGGGGAGCACGAGTTCCTCCTTCCCCTCCCTGCGGGCCCAAAGAGCCATGGCCAGGGCACCCCTCACCCCCCTCACCCTCCCGTCCAGGGAAAGTTCTCCCACCACCACCTTCCCGGAAATGGTCTCTGGCGGGTAACAGCCGGAAACGGCAAGGATGCCCAGGGCGATGGGAAGGTCGAAGTTGGAACCCTCCTTCCGCAGGTCGGCAGGGGCCAGGTTCACGGTGAGCATGGACCTGCACCAGGGAAGTTCCGAGTTGGCAATGGCCGCCTTTATCCTGCGGTAAGACTCCTTAACCGCCGCGTCCGGCAACCCCACCATGTGGATGCCGGGAAGTCCGCGGGAAGCGTTGATCTCCACCTCCACCTCCACCACTTCCATGCCCACGAGGGTGCAACTACCGATCCTAGCGAACATGGCAGACCTCCTCTCTACAAGTTATACAAGTTATACATTATGTGCAAGACAGTGACAAAGGGGATTCTCTGGAGGGAGTTTCCGGGTCTCTCGCGGGACTCCGGTTAATTGGCAGGGGGAAGGTTCATGGCAAGGAAAGAACTGCTGCTGTCAGGGGAGGGTTTCCGTGGGACGCCGCCATCACCGGCCGCGTCATCTACCGGCACGGCGGGATGCTCCCCAGCTGAGAAGCACCCCTATCATCAGAAAGGAGACCGAGGCCACCAGGAGGGGGAGAAGGAGGAAGCCGGTTCCCGAGATATAACCCCTGGCGCGAAGGTACCATAGTAACAGGGGGATGACCACGGCCAGGAGGAATAGGTTGGAGAGCAGGGA
>JAPWVA010000197.1 GCA_028275245.1 Actinomycetota bacterium | reverse complement strand
GAGAGAAGGAGCGTAGAAGGGAGCCCAGGGTGGGGTGAGCCAGCTCCTCCAACGCCTCTCTGGCCTCCTCCAGGTTTTCTCCCGCTTCGCGGAATTCCTCTCCCACCCTGCTGATGCGTTCCACAACCCTATCCCGGGAGGCCTCCAGCCTTTCCAGCCGCTCCGAGAAAAGGCGTTGGTAAGACTGAAAATCCTTTCGCGCATATTTGACGGTGCGAAAAATCCTGGCCGCCGCCACCACCACCATGACCAGGCTGAGGGGTGCCAGGGCCAGGGATGCCAGGAAAACCACCAAGGCCACCTTTCCCAACCTGCCTCCTCCTGTTCGCTTCTATCTCTCTCACGCCATCGTCTCGCTGGCGGTTTCTGGGTTGGGCGCGGAATAGGCCTTTGCCCCTCTCCAACAGGAGGGCCGCTAACCCCGGCCGCCCGCGAGCGGTAGGCGTTCTCCCGGGAAAAGCCCGGATTCCATTTCCTTCTTCCCCCCGAGCCGGTGACATTATAATGTTCTAAATCGGTCCCCGGAAAGGGAACGCCCGTGGATAACGCGCCTGATACGCCAGATCTAGGGAGGTGAAGCAGGGAATTGTCCGAGCTTTCCCGGCAGGCGGAGATACCCAAGGCCTACGAGCCCTGGGAGGTGGAGGAAAGGTGGTACCGGGTCTGGGAGGAGCGCAAGTACTTCCACGCCCGCCCGAACCCCGAAAGGGAGCCCTTCACCATCGTCATACCCCCGCCCAACGTCACCGGCTCGCTGCACCTAGGCCATGCCCTTAACAACTCGCTGCAGGACTTCATCATCCGCCGCAAGCGCATGCAAGGGTATGAGACCCTCTGGATCCCGGGCACCGACCATGCAGGGATAGCCACCCAGAACGTTGTGGAGAGGAAATTGGCGGAGGAGGGCCTGACCCGTGAGCAGCTGGGAAGGGAGGCCTTCCTGGAACGGGTTTGGGCCTGGAAAGAGCAGTACGGCGGCACCATCATCCGGCAGCTCAAGCGGCTGGGCTGTTCCTGCGACTGGGACCGGGAACGCTTCACCATGGACGAGGGGTGTTCCCGGGCAGTGCGGGAGGTATTCGTGAGGCTCTACGAGGAGGGGCTCATCTACCGCGATTACTACATCGTGAACTGGTGCCCCCGCTGTCGCACCGCGCTTTCCGACATAGAGGTGGAGCACGAGGAGGTTGAGGGTAAGCTCTGGTACATCCGCTACGACCTGGAGGGTTCTGACGAGTACTTTTACGTGGCCACCACCCGGCCTGAGACCATGCTGGGTGACACGGCGGTGGCGGTGAACCCCCGGGATTCCCGCTACCGGCATCTGCTGGGCAGGACCGCTATCCTCCCGCTTCTGGGAAGGAAGCTGCCCATCATCGCCGATGAGTACGTGGATCCGGAGTTCGGCACCGGCGTGGTGAAGGTGACCCCCGCCCATGACCCCAACGACTTCGAGATGGGCAGGAGGCATGGCCTTCCGGAGATCAACATCTTCACCGAGGAGGCAGTGGTCAACGAGAACGGCGGCGGCTACGCCGGACTGGACCGTTACAGCGCCCGGGAGGCGGTAGTGCGGGACCTGGAGAAGATGGGCTATGTGCTCAAGGTGGAACCCCACCTGCACGCCGTGGGCCACTGTTATCGCTGCCACACGGTGATCGAGCCCTACTTATCTCTTCAGTGGTTCGTGCGCATGAAGGAGCTAGCCGAGCCGGCCATCAAGGCGGTGGAGGAGGGCAGGATCCGGTTCATACCCTCCCGCTGGGAGAAGGTGTACTTCGACTGGATGTACAACATTCGTGATTGGTGTATATCCCGCCAACTCTGGTGGGGACACCGCATACCTGCATGGTATTGCAGGTCCTGCGGGGAGGTCCTGGTGGCCCGGCGGGACCCCGATCGCTGCCCCTGCGGCGGGGAGCTGGAGCAGGACCCCGACGTCCTCGACACCTGGTTTTCCTCAGCCCTGTGGCCTTTCTCCACCCTGGGTTGGCCCGATGACAACCCCGACCTGCGCTACTTCTACCCCACTTCGGTCCTGGTGACCGCCTTCGACATCATCTTCTTCTGGGTGGCCCGCATGATCATGATGGGCCTCCACTTCATGAAGGACGTGCCCTTCCGGGAGGTCTTCGTCACCGCGCTCATCCGGGACGAGACGGGCAAGAAGATGAGCAAGTCCTCCGGAAACGTCATCGACCCCCTGGAGGTGATCGATCGTTACGGTGCGGATGCACTCCGTTTCACCCTGGGCCACATCGCCGTGCCCGGCAGGGATATATATCTCTCCGAGGAACGGATCGCGGGCAGCCGGCATTTCTGCAACAAGATATGGAACGCCTCGCGTTTCGCCCTGATGAACCTGGAAAGCTTCGATCCCTTTTCGGTGCGGGAGGAGGAGCTGGACCTGACCCTGGCGGACCGTTGGATCCTGTCTGCCCTTCAGGGCTTGGTGAGGAAGGTGGATTCGGA
Source organism: Actinomycetota bacterium (assembly GCA_028275245.1). GTDB lineage: Bacteria > Actinomycetota > Geothermincolia > Geothermincolales > RBG-13-55-18 > JACVJK01. The sequence continues at coordinate 1,082 of JAPWVA010000197.1, read as the reverse complement.
CATGGAGTCCTACAACTTCAGCGAGGCCTGCCGGTCCCTATACGAGTTCTTCTGGAATGACTTCTGCGACTGGTATGTGGAGCTCTCCAAGCTAAGGCTCTACGGGCAGGACGAGCGGGCCAAGAGAACCGCCCGATACGTCACCTGGTATGTGCTGGAGAGGGTCCTGCGGCTCCTCCATCCCTTCATGCCTTTCATCACCGAGGAGATATGGCAGCGCCTTCCCCACCGGGGAGAGTCGCTGGTCATCGCCCCCTGGCCACGGGTCGATGAGAGATGGCTGGACCGGGAGGCGGAAGAAGGGATGGACGTCCTCAGGGAGGTCATCGTCTGCCTGCGGCGCCTACGGGCGGAGCTGGGGGTGAAGCCGCAGCAGAAGGTACCCGCGGTGCTCGTTCCTCTGGAGAGGAAAAGGGAACGACTGCTCCGCGAGCACGAGGAGTACGTGGTCTCCCAGGCCAGGCTCTCTTCCCTGGAGCTGGCGGAGGGGGTGGAGGACCCCTCCTCCTATGCTCGGGGCGTGGCCGCCGGGGTGGAGGTCTTCGTTCCCCTCAAGGGCCAAGACTTCACCGAGGAGATTCGGCGCCTCCGCCGAGAGCTGGCGAGACTGGAGGAGGAGGCGCGGAGGTCCCAGGCCAAGCTGGCCAATGACCAGTTCCTCTCCCGGGCCCCGGTGGAGGTGGTCCAGAAGGAGAGGAAGAAGCTGGCGGAGACCCGCGTGAAGATGGAGAGGCTCCGGGAGCAGATCACCCTCCTCGGCGGTTAGCCCTGCCGCAGCCGGCAGTATGCGACGGCCGCTCAGCTTGAGGAAAGGAGTTTGTCTTGCCCATGACCTTCGAGGAGGCTGAGGAATACCTGAACCGGGCGGGGCTTTTCTGTATAAAGCCCAGCCTGGACCGGATAAGGCTTCTCTGCGCCAAGCTGGGGGAACCCCAGCTGGACTATCCCTCCATCCACATCACCGGGACCAACGGTAAGACCTCGGTGGCCTGTATGGTGGCGGCCATCCTGGAGGAGACGGGCAGGAAGGTGGGGAGGTTCACCTCCCCCCACCTGCAGAGCGTGTGCGAGAGGATAGCGGT
>JAPWVA010000196.1 GCA_028275245.1 Actinomycetota bacterium | reverse complement strand
CCCTCCCCGCAGCCCCGGCAAACATCTTTCCCTCATCGTACTCCTTGCGCTTCTGGGGATTGGAGAGGACCTCGTAGGCCTCGGTGATCTCCTTGAACTTCTCCTCCGCCTCCTTGTTCCCCGGGTTGGCGTCGGGGTGGTACTTACGGGCAAGGCGCCGGTAGGCGTCCCGGATCTCCTTCTGGGACGCGTTCTTGTTCACCCCGAGGATTGAGTAATAATCCTTGTACCCGTTCACCTTACCTCGCCTCGCTTACCGGTGTTTTTCCCCGCCCCAGCGGGGTCCTGCCTTCGGGCCGGCCACTCCCCGGGAAAGCCCTCACGGGGAAATCTTCTGCCATCATCCCCGCTCGCCGTCGGCCTTGCCCTCGCACTTGCTCACCGTGGCCCGGGCCGGCCTCAACAGGCTGCCCTTGAACTTGTAGCCCTTCTGGTGAACCTCCACTACCGTCTCGTCCTCGTGGTCCTCGCTGATCACCGTCATCATGGCCTCGCACACATTGGGGTCGAAGGGGTGGCCCTCCGGGTTGATCTCCTCCAGACCTTCCTCCCGAAGGAGCTTCATCAGCTGCTCGTAGACCATGCGCACCCCCTCGGCTAAGCGGTCCTCCCGGCCCTCGGAGAATTTCAAAGCCATCTCCAGGTGGTCCACCACTGGGAGGAGCTTGGCCACCAGGCCTCGGTTGGCCTGCTCGATGATCTTGGTCTGCTCCCGGAGCATGCGCTTGCGGTAGTTCTCGAACTCCGCCTGGAGCCGCTGGAGGTCGTCCAGGTATTCCCGGCACTTATCGGTTGCCTCTCGGAGCTCCGCCTCCAGTCGGGCCACCTCCTCCTCCAGCTGCTCCCTGCTCTTCTCCACTCCGGGTTCCTCCCCGGCGCTTCCCTCGCCATCGGACGTACCGGGAGCGGAAGCCTCGTTCCCTTCCGGTGGGGCCACCGACTCGCTAGCCTTCTCCCGGTCCCCCGGAGACCTCTCTTCCCTGTCCTTCATGGCCTCCCTTTCCTTGTCCGTCATGCCCCATCACCTCTCAATTCTTCGCGAGGGGCTGACCCGAAGGCCAGCCCCTCTCTTTCATAGGGTATCGCCCCCCCGCAGTAGGAGGCGATCACTTCTTAGATCCTTCCACCTTGATGGGGATGCGCTTGGGCTTGGCCTCCTCCACCTTGGGAAGCTCCACCTTGAGGACGCCATCGGAGAAGGTCGCCGATATCTTCTCCTCGTCCACCTTGCGCGGCAGGGAGATGTTCCGCTCGAAGTAGCCATAGGCCCGCTCGATGCGGTGGTAGTTCTCCTCCTTCACCTCCTTGGAGAACTTCCTCTCCCCGGTGATGCGCAAGGTGTCGTCCTCCAGGGAGATGTTGATGTCCTCGGCACGGAGGCCAGGAAGCTCCGCCTCGACTACCAGCTTGTCATCGGTCTCGTACATGTCGATGGCGGGAGCCCAAGTCGCCGTCCCCATCTCCTCGGCGCCCCGGAAGAACGTGCGCCTGAAGAGCCTGTTCACCTCCTCCTGCAGGTTCATCAGGTCACGGAACGGATCCCACCTCACGATCGCCATGACCGCTCACCTCCTTTCAGAAGTGTTTTTCCCTGCGGGGAGGCCGGGCCCGGCCTCCCCGTGCAGAACTCACATCTCCTCGTAATCTGCCTCGTCAATGACCTCGCCCTCGGCCTCCTCCGTGGCACCGTAGCTGCCGTCGCCCTCGGGCCCCGTGGAGGCGCGGGCGCCGCCCTCAGTGGCCCGGGCGTACATGTGCTCGGCCAGCTTGTAGGAGGCCTGCATGAGGATCTCGGTCTTGCGCTTGATCTCGTCCACGTCCTTGCCCTTCAGGGCCTCCTTGACATCCTCGATGGCCTTCTCGATGGCCCGTCGGTCATCGGGCGAGACCTGGTCGCCCAGCTCGCGGAGGGATTTCTCAGTGGTGTATATCAGGCTGTCGGCCTGGTTGCGGGCCTCCGCCTCCTCCCTGCGCCGGCGGTCCTCCTCCGCGTGGGCCTCGGCCTCCTTGATCATCCGCTGGATCTCCTCCTCGGTGAGACCGCTGGAGGGCGTCACGGTGATCTTCTGCTCGTTGCCCGTGGCCAGGTCCTTGGCCGACACGTGCAGGATGCCGTCGGCGTCGATGTCGAAGGTGACCTCGATCTGGGGCACGCCCCGTGGTGCCGGCGGTATTCCCACCAGCTGGAAGTTACCGATGAGCTTGTTGTCCGCGGCCATGGGCCTCTCGCCTTGGTAGACCTTGATGTCCACGCTGGTCTGGCCATCAGCGGCGGTGGTGAAGATCTCGCTCTTCCGGGTGGGGATAGTGGTGTTGCGCTCGATGAGCTTGGTGAACACACCACCCAAGGTCTCGATGCCCAGCGACAGCGGGGTTACGTCCAGCAGCAGGACGTCCTTCACCTCGCCCTTGAGCACCCCCGCCTGGATGGCCGCGCCCATGGCCACCACCTCATCGGGATTGATGTCCTTGCGGGGCTCCTTGCCGCCCATGAGCTTGCGCACCAGGTCCTGGACCATGGGCATGCGGGTGGCGCCGCCCACCAGGATCACGTGGTCGATGTCCTTGGGCTCCAGTCCCGCGTCCTTCAGCGCCCTCTTGAAGGGCCCCACGCACTTCTCCAGGAGGTCCGCCGTCATCTTCTCGAACTCTGCCCTGGTGAGGGTCATGTCCAGGTGCAGCGGTCCCTCCGGGGTGGCGGTGATGAAGGGTAGGTTGATATTGGTCTGGGTGGTCGAGGACAGCTCTATCTTGGCCTTCTCCGCCGCCTCCTTGAGGCGCTGGAGGGCCATCTTGTCCTGGCGCAGATCGATGCCGTGCTTGGCCTTGAAGTCCTCGGCCATCCAGTCGATGATGCGCTGGTCCCAGTCATCGCCGCCCAGGTGGGTATTACCGGCGGTCGCCTTGACCTCGAAGACGCCATCACCGATATCCAAAATGGACACATCGAAGGTGCCCCCACCTAGGTCGAACACCAGAATGGTCTGGTCCTGCTCCTTGTCCAGGCCATAGGCCAACGCCGCCGCCGTGGGCTCGTTAATGATCCTGAGCACGTTGAGCCCGGCGATACGTCCGGCGTCCTTAGTAGCCTGCCTCTGGGCGTCGTTGAAGTACGCAGGTACGGTAATAACCGCGTCGGTGATCTTCTCCCCTAGGTAGGCCTCCGCATCCGCCTTTAGCTTTTGCAAGATCTTGGCGGAGATCTCCTGGGGCGTGTACTCGCGGTCGCCCAGCTTCACCTTCTCGTTGGTGCCCATCTTCCGCTTGATGGACATGACCGTGTTCTCGGGGTTGGTGACGGCTTGGCGCTTGGCCACTTGGCCCACCAACCACTCCCCTGTCTTGGAGATGGCCACCACGGAAGGCGTGGTACGGCCACCCTCGCTGTTAGGGATGACCACCGGATCACCGCCTTCTAGATAGGCGATGACCGAGTTGGTGGTACCCAGGTCGATTCCTACTGCCTTTCCCATACTCACTACCTCCTCTCCCTCAAATCTTCCCCGGAAACCTCTCCGGTCGTGTCTTCTTTAGTCCATTATTAATAATAATCTTTACATT
>JAPWVA010000195.1 GCA_028275245.1 Actinomycetota bacterium | reverse complement strand
GCCGGCGGCCCGGTGCGGGCGGTCATGGAGCTGGCCGGTATCCAGGACGTCCTCACCAAGACCTACGGATCTCGCAACCCCATAAACGTGGTGAAGGCCACCTTCAAAGGGCTGGAGAAGATGAACCGGGAGAGGGAGATCGCCCGCATGCGCCAAGCCGTGCTGAGAAAGTCCCGGGAGGCCAAGGAGGCGGTCAAGGGATGAGCGAAGGGGAAAAGATGCTCAAGATAACGTTGGTCAGGAGCCTCATCGGCCGGCCGGAGAAGCACCGGCGGACGGTAAGGGCCCTGGGCCTAAAGCGCTTGAACCACACGGTTGTCCAGAGGGACGTCCCCGAGATAAGGGGCATGATAAGGCAAGTGCAGCACCTGCTCAAGGTGGAGCCCTTCGAGGCGGAGGAGCAGGGCGGTTAGTGGTCGCGCCGGAAAGGCAGGGATAGATCATGGTTCTGAAGATCAACGATCTGCAGCCGGCCCCCGGTTCCACCCACGCCCCTAAGAGGCTGGGGAGGGGCAGGTCTTCCGGTCACGGTAAGACCTGCGGCCGGGGGATGAAGGGTCAAAAAGCCCGGGGAAATGTGCGACCCGGCTTCGAAGGAGGGCAGATGCCCCTGCAACGCCGGGTCCCAAAGTTGAGGGGCTTCAAGCCCCGGAACAAGCAGGAGTACCACCTGGTGAACGTGGAGGCCCTCAACCGCTTTCAGGAGGGGGAGACGGTGAGCCCTGAGACCCTAGTGGAGAAGGGCGTTCTGCGCAAGATCAAGCACCCGGTGAAGATCCTGGGAAGGGGCCAGTTGCGGGTGAAGCTGACCGTGAGGGCCCACGCCTTCAGCCGGGGGGCGGTGGAGAAGATCGAGGCCGCCGGGGGGACGGCAGAGGTGATCTGACTTGCTACGCACCTTTCGCAACATTTTCAAGGTGGAGGACCTCCGGAGGAAGGTCCTTTTCACCTTTCTCATTCTCATCCTCTACAGGCTGGGAAGCGCCATACCATCCCCCGGCGTCAACATAGACGCATTGAACAGGATGGTGGAGGAAGGGGGTATCCTCCAGTTCCTCAACCTTTTCTCAGGAGGGGCTCTCTCCCACCTGGCAGTCTTCGGCCTGGGCATCATGCCCTACATCACCGCTGCCATCATCATGGAGATGCTCACGGCGGTCATCCCCAGGCTCCGGGAGTGGCAGGAGGAGGGGGAAGCGGGTAGGCGCAAGATCACACAGATCACCCGTTACCTCACCTTGGGCTTGGCCCTCATGCAGTCCATAGGGCTGGTCTGGCGTTTTTCCCATCCCATGGAGGACGGCACCAAGGTCATCGACTTCACCTGGGCCAAGGGATTCGTGGTGGTGATGACCCTTACCGCAGGGATGGCCCTCCTCATGTGGATGGGGGAACTCATCACCGAGAGGGGCATCGGCAACGGCATGTCCCTCCTCATATTCACCGCCATACTGGCCCGCACCCCCTTGGAGCTGAGGACCATGATCGAGCAGACCCGACTCCGCTACGGCAACATCGCCTATGGCATCGTGATGACCCTTTTCATGGGCCTGGCAGTCATCGTGGCGGTCATATTCATAGACCAGGGGGAGAGGCGCATCCCGGTGCAGTACGCAAAGCAGATCCGGGGCCGGCGGATGACCATGGGTGGCAGTACCTACATACCCCTGAAGATCAACACCAGCGGCGTAATCCCCATCATCTTCGCCTCCTCGGTCATCTTCTTCCCCACCATGCTGGCCCAGTTCATCCCCGCTCTGGAGGGATTCGCCCGCTGGGTGATAAACGGGGCGCCCTACTTCATCATCTACTCGGTGCTCATCGTCTTCTTCGCCTATTTCTACACCTACATCGTGTTCGACCCCTTCATGCAGGCGGAGCAACTCAAGAAGTACGGGGCCTTCATCCCAGGCATAAGGCCGGGTACCCCCACCGCTATCTACTTCAGCAAGGTGCTCAACCGCATAAACCTGCCCGGCTCGCTGGCCCTAGCTGCCATCGCCCTCCTCCCGGCCTTCATGTTCTACTTCTACGGAACCAGGGAAATCCCGTTCGGAGGAGCGGCGGTGATGATCATCGTGGGGGTGGCCCTGGAGACCATGAAACAGATCGAGGCCCAGTTGCAGATGAGGCATTATGAAGGTTTCCTGAAGTGAATTAGGGGAGGTCGGAGATGAACCTGGTCTTCCTGGGACCGCCGGGCGCGGGCAAGGGCACCCAGGCGGAGCGCATCGCCGGGATGTACGGTATAGCCCACATCTCCACCGGCGATATCTTCCGCGAGAACATAAAGAAGGGGACCGAGCTGGGCCGCAAGGCCAAGGAGTACATGGACCGGGGAGAGCTGGTCCCGGACGAGGTGGTCATCGGCATAGTCCGGGAAGCGCTGGCCGGCGAAAGTTGCTCCCAGGGGTTCCTCCTGGACGGTTTTCCCCGAACCGTGGCCCAGGCGGATGCCTTGGAGGAGATGCTCCAGGAGATCGGCCGGCCGTTGGACCGGGTGGTAAATCTGAACGTTCCCGACCAGGTGGTGGTGGAACGCCTTACCGCCAGGCGGACCTGCAGGAATTGCGGTAGGAACTACCACTTGGCCTTCAATCCCCCCAAGGTGGACGGAGTGTGCGACGCCTGCGGGGGGGAGCTCTACCAGAGGGAGGACGACCGGGAGGATACGGTGAGGGCACGGCTTGAGGAGTACCGCCGCAAGACCCAACCCCTCATCGACTATTACCGAGACAAGGGCTTATTAGTGGAGGTCCCGGGAGACGGCAGCGTGGACGAGGTCACCCGGGCCATCCAGGAGGCCTTGGGACAAGGCCATGGGCACACCGGTAGCTGAAAAGTGAGGCTCCGACATGTAGTGAGCAGGCCAAGTGAGTCGGAGATGATCATCAAGAAGTCCCCGGATGAGATCAAGAAGATGAGGGAAGCGGGAAGGATAGTGGCGGAAGTGCTCGAGATCATGGAGGAACGCGTGAGGCCGGGGGTTACCACGGAGGAGCTGGACCGTCTCGCTGAGGAGTACATCCGCTCCCGGGGGGGCGTTCCCTCCTTTTTGGGTTATCAGGGTTTCCCCAGGTCCATTTGCACCTCCGTCAACGACGTGGTGGTCCACGGGATACCCGATGGCACCCGGTTGCGGGAGGGAGACATAGTGGGCATAGATGTGGGGGTGATCCTGGACGGGTACCACGCCGACGCCGCCCGCACCTATGCGGTGGGCGAGGTGGGTGAGAGGGCCAAGAGGCTCATGGAGGTGACGAAGAGGGCCCTGGAGGCGGGGATAGAGGCCTGCCGGCCGGGTAACCGCTTGGGAGACATATCCCACAGCATCGAGAGGGTGGTGAAGGAAGGGGGGTTCTCGGTGGTGGTCCAGTTCGTGGGCCACGGCATAGGCCGGGAGATGCACGAGGAACCCCAGGTGCCCAACTTCGGGCCCCCGGGGAGGGGCCCCTTGCTGGAGCCGGGCATGACCTTCGCCCTGGAGCCCATGGTAAACGAGGGTGGCTACGAGGTTTACGTGGACCGGGACGGGTGGACGGTCCGCACCGTGGACGGGAAACTCTCCGC
>JAPWVA010000194.1 GCA_028275245.1 Actinomycetota bacterium | reverse complement strand
ACCCAAGGCCCGGCTTTAGTCACTCCTCCTGGAGCTTCAACACTCCTCCGACTATGGGTATGACGGAGAGGATTAGCATTATGATCCATATCGCCCAGTTCATCTTCACGTAATCCCAGTCTCCTGGGCGAATCAGGAAAGCCAAGAGGGTGAAGAAGGTGCCCGCCGCTGACCAGGCCAGGTAAATGATGCCCAGGGGCAACTGCAATGACATCAGGTTGGCAAAGCGGTTCACCACCATGAGTCCGGCGAAGATGAGGAGGAAAAGGTAGATGACCATGGGCCAGTTCTGATATCCCCCCCTCCCCGAACCGGCGGTTATGCCCCATATCTTCACCCGGTACCAGTTGAGCAGGGTGAAGATGAAGCATAAAAGGGCTCCTCCCGCCACCAGCACATCGCTGAGGGGAAACCCCTCGTCCCCCGTGGCGAAGGACGGCCTTGATGAAGGGCCTCCGGTCATCCCGGGGGGTGGCGGCGGTTGCATCCCCGGTGGTGGAGGGGGAGGCGTCATGGGTCCACCCGGCGGCTGCTGTACCATCTCCTTCTCCTTTCTCCTCTCGCGCTACTCCTCCACTTGACACTCCCGCAGGCCCGGCCCGTCTTCCCGGGTGCCCGCGGTTGCCTCATATCAAGTATTAGATTCCCTTGCCGCCGATCCCTTTAACCGTCGTAACGCCATTCTCTCCCTGCCGCCATGCCCCTGATCCATACCCGGCCAGATCATGGGACCCTGGGGCTTCCAAATATCCCGGGTTTCCTGGATGGGAGCGGCGGTGCTCCCCCGTGCCCGGCCCTGTACCCGGCGAGGGTAAAAAAAGGCCGGTGAAACCGGCCCGTCCCTTCAAAACTAAACAGCGCTCAGGCAGGAGAGGGATGCCGTTTTCCTTCGATGCGTCCCTAGAAAGGAGGTGATCCAGCCGCACCTTCCGGTACGGCTACCTTGTTACGACTTCACCCCAATCGCCGGCCCCACCTTCGACGGCTGCCTCCCTTGCGGGTTAGCTCACCGGCTTCGGGTGTGACCGACTTTCGTGGTGTGACGGGCGGTGTGTACAAGGCCCGGGAACGTATTCACCGCGGCATTGCTGATCCGCGATTACTAGCGACTCCGACTTCACGGAGGCGAGTTGCAGCCTCCGATCCGAACTTAGACCGGCTTTTTGGGATTCGCTCCGCCTCGCGGCATCGCAGCCCATTGTACCGGCCATTGTAGCACGTGTGCAGCCCAGGGCATAAGGGGCATGATGACTTGACGTCATCCCCACCTTCCTCCGGTTTGACACCGGCAGTCCCGCATGAGTGCCCGGCATTACCCGCTGGCAACATGCGGCAGGGGTTGCGCTCGTTGCGGGACTTAACCCAACATCTCACGACACGAGCTGACGACAGCCATGCACCACCTGTGCACGCGTCCCCGAAGGGAGGGCCGTGTTTCCACGGCTTTCGCGTGCATGTCAAGCCCTGGTAAGGTTCTTCGCGTTGCGTCGAATTAAGCCACATGCTCCGCCGCTTGTGCGGGCCCCCGTCAATTCCTTTGAGTTTTAACCTTGCGGCCGTACTCCCCAGGCGGGGCACTTAATGCGTTAGCTTCGGCACGGAGGGTATGGTAACCCCCCACACCTAGTGCCCATCGTTTACGGCTGGGACTACCAGGGTATCTAATCCTGTTCGCTCCCCCAGCTTTCGCTCCTCAGCGTCAGTCATGGCCCAGGAGGCCGCCTTCGCCACCGGTGTTCCTCCCGATATCTGCGCATTTCACCGCTACACCGGGAATTCCACCTCCCTCTACCAGACTCTAGCCTGCCAGTATCGGATGCAATTCCCCGGTTGAGCCGGGGGCTTTCACATCCGACTTAACAGGCCGCCTACGAGCTCTTTACGCCCAGTAATTCCGGACAACGCTCGCCCCCTACGTCTTACCGCGGCTGCTGGCACGTAGTTGGCCGGGGCTTCCTACCGAGGTACCGTCACGGCACGAAGCCGCTTCGTCCCTCCTGACAGGAGTTTACAACCCGAAGGCCTTCATCCTCCACGCGGCGTCGCTGCGTCAGGCTTTCGCCCATTGCGCAATATTCCTCACTGCTGCCTCCCGTAGGAGTCTGGGCCGTGTCTCAGTCCCAGTGTGGCCGGACACCCTCTCAGGCCGGCTACCCATCGTCGCCTTGGTGGGCCGTTACCCCACCAACTAGCTAATGGGCCGCGGGCCCATCCCGAAGCGGAAGGCCGAAGCCAACCTTTCTTCCCCCCTCCATGCGGCGAGGGGAAGGTATCCGGTATTAGCCCCGGTTTCCCGGGGTTATCCCGGTCTTCGGGGTAGGTTACCCACGTGTTACTCACCCGTTCGCCGCTGACCAGACCCCTCTCCGAGGAGAGGGGACTGATCCGCTCGACTTGCATGTGTTAGGCACGCCGCCAGCGTTCGTCCTGAGCCAGGATCAAACTCTCCGATGAAAGATCAGTCCTTCCGGACTTACTTTCATCCGGCATCCGGCTCCGTCGGCCGCCGCGCTTTCACGGGGAAAGCGCCCGGAAAACGGGAGCTCACTCTCCGCCTGAAACGCTGTTTAGTTTTCAAGGAACCAGGCTTTCACCGGCTCAACAATCAACCAAGGTAACAACCTACCGTGTTGCTGTCAACCGTCATCTCAGGCCTTTTTCGCGGCAATTTAAAAGCCGCCGAAGCGGCATTCCGATTTCCTCTACTTACCCTTCGTCTTGCAGTTGCCGTTCGGAATACCGCCTCCTTCCAAGTACTTCGGCCTTTCAATGACCCGATATTGATATTAGCACCGGGTCCCGGGGCTGTCAACGAAAGAGAGGATTAATCCGCGAGAGGATTAATCCGCGCGTCCTCAGCCCCGTGGAACACATGGCAAGGGGGACATGGCAAGAGGGACTCTGTTCGGGGAGGACGGCCGGCCCGGCGGGACGAACGGACCCGGAAAAGCCGACCCGAGCGCCAGACGGGCGCCGAGAACCGCGGAAGCCGGGGGCAGTAAGGCCTTCACCCCCTTAGGACTACCCTACGGAAGTGCCTCTTCCCCTTCTGGATGAGAAGCCCGTCCAACCCGGCCTCGTCCAGCTCCTGGTCGGGATCGGTCACGGGGGTACCGTTCACCCTGATGCCCCCCTGTGTTATGAGACGACGCCCCTCGCTGGTGGAGGGGGCCAGACCCGCCAGCACCAGCAGGCGGGGGAGCCATATCCTCCCCTCCCTCAGCTCGGCCGGGTGGACCCTCACCTCCGGAACCTCCTCGGGCGCCTCCTTCTCCACGAAAAGGCGGTTGAAATGCGCCTCTGCCCGGTCGGCCGCCTCGGCGCCCCAGTAAAGCGTGACCACCTCCCGGGCCAACTTTCTCTTGGCCTTGGCCGGGTGCAGCCTACCCTCACGTAAATCCCGCAGGAGAGCCTCCACCTCCGCGGGTTGCAGGGCGGTGGTGAGGCGGAAGTAGTCGGGCATCAGGGGGTCGGGAAGCGACATCAGCTTACCGAACATCTCCTCCGGTGGGTCGGTGAGGCCTACGTGATTCCCCAGGCTCTTGGACATCTTCTTCTCCCCGTCCAGCCCCACCAGGAT
>JAPWVA010000008.1 GCA_028275245.1 Actinomycetota bacterium | reverse complement strand
AGGCGCCTGGCGGTGGTGGGGAGGTTGGCGGCGTTGCCCAATCTGGGGGACATGGGAAGCAGCCGGGTACGCCCCCCTTATGCGGTCACACCCCTGGAGGGCATCACGGGGCTGGCAAGCCGGGGAACCGAGGTTCTTTACTGCGAGGGCTCGGATTTGGAGGAGGTGTCGCGGGTCTCCGCCTCGGCTGATGCCTGTGTGGTGGTGGCCGGGCTCACCCACCGCCAGGAGGGCGAGTTCATGCTCCCCTTGCCGGAGCGCATCAAGCTGGGGGGCGACCGGGAGGAATTGGGCCTGCCCCGCCGGTGGGAGGAGGCGATTTTGGCAGCGGCAGGCGCCAACCCCCGTACCGTGGTGGTGCTGATGGGAGGTTCGGCCATCACCATGGAGCGCTGGATCGGGAAGGTGCCCGCCGTGCTCATGGCCTGGTACCCGGGGATGGAAGGAGGATGGGCGGTGGCGGAAGGCCTCCTCGGGGCGGTGAACCCGGGGGGGAAGCTGCCCTTCTCCATCCCGAGGTCGGAGGCGGACCTTCCCCCCTTTGGCGCCAGGGTGAAAAGGATCCGCTACGGGTACCTCCACGGCTACCGCTGGCTGGACAGTCGGGGCCTTCCCGCCCGCTTCCCCTTCGGACACGGCCTCTCCTACACCTCCTTCGTCCTCCGAGGAGCCCGGGTACTCCAGGAGAAGACCGATGGCCTCCAACCAGTGGGAGTTGAGGTGGAGCTGGAGAACGCGGGGCCACTCCCGGGAGACGAGGTGGTCCAAGCCTATGTGAGCGTGCTCGCGTCCCGAGTGGAAAGGCCCCCCAAGGTCCTGGCCGCCTTCAGGCGGATAAGCCTGCAACCGGGGGAAAGGATAAATGTGCAACTGGGGATAGACCCCCGCCGCCTTTCCTACTATGACCCGGCCGAGGGCCAGATGGTGATGGAGAAGACCGGCTACCGGGTTATGGTGGGAACCTCCTCGGAGGGACTTATGGAGGCGGGGGTTTTCACCGTGGTATAAAACGCCCTGCCGCGACCCCCACCCCCGTCCCCCCTGGGAGACCATCTCCCGGGTGCCCGGGAAACGGCCTCGGTCCCCCTGGTCCCCCTCCTGAGAGTCCGATTTCCATACCTGGGAGAGACCGGGGCTCCCCAGGAACGGTTCCCCGTGTACGGTTGTAGAATATCCCTGCCGTCGGATCCCCGATGCTCGCCCGCCTCCCGGCAAGGGGCACGGTCCGGTCCCGGGCGAGCGCGGTAGGGGCCACCTACCGCCGGGCCCGGGCGATACCGGGTCCGAAAGGAGCTGGGGCCTGCCGGCACTAAGGAGGGATCGGAATTGCAGGAGGCAGAAAGGAAAGCCTTATCTGAAAGGTCTCCCGGCGAGGCACCGAGGGCCCGCGTTCACGTATTATCCGCTTTCTTCGTCCGGGACTTTCGTTTCCTCTGGGCGGGGGCCTTCGTGAGCAACGTGGGCACCTGGATCCACAACACCGCCCTCTTCTGGGTGGTCAAGGAGAGAACGGGGTCCGACGCTTGGGTAGGCTTGGTCAACATGGCCCAGTTCCTCCCCGTTTTCCTGCTGGTGCTGGTGGCGGGCTCGCTGGCGGACACCCTCGACCGCAAGAGGATGATCCTGGCTACCCAGACCGCCATGATGCTCGGGGCCCTGGCCCTGGCGGTGCTCTCCTCCCTGGGTCAATGCACCCAGCCGGTGATCATGGTGATCACCGCCTTAATGGGGATCGCCTTCGTCTTCAACTTTCCCGCCTGGCGGGCCATCATCACCGACCTGGTACCCCCGGACATCATCCTCAACGCGGTGGCACTGGATGCCGCCCAGTTCAACATGGCCCGGTTCCTGGGTCCCATGCTGGGGGCCTTGGTGCTGGCCCTTTGGGGAGCGACCCCCGCTTTCTTCCTCAACGCCCTGAGCTTCATGGCCGTCATCGCAGCGCTTCTGGCCATCAGGACCCGTACCCCTCCCATCCGCCGTGAAGGAAGCAGCCTCTTCCGCCACGTGGGAGAGGTGCTGGCTTTCGCCTGGAAGAACTCCTGGGCAAGGAACCTTTTGGCCATCATGGCGGTATCTTCCCTATTCGGCCTCACCTATTTGGTGTTGCTCCCCGGCATAGCCAAGGACGTGTTGCGGGGAGGATCCACCGCCTATGGCATCCTCCTGGGGGCCACTGGATTGGGGGCTGCGGTCTCCGCCCCCCTGGTGACCGCCCTGAACCACCGCTTCCGGGAGATCACCATAATCCGCTGGGTCGCTCTGGCCGGGTCCCTCGCCCTCGTGGCCTTCGCCCTTTCCAGGAACCTGCCCCTTTCCGCCTCCATCAGCTTCCTGTTGGGGGCGAGTTTCCTCATGCTCAGCTCCTCCATCAACGCGGTGCTCCAATCCGGCGTGGAGCGGAACATGCGGGGTAGGATCATGAGCCTCTACATCCTCGTCTTCCAGGGCCTTTACCCCCTGGGAGGCCTGCTCATGGGCTTCGTGTCCGACCGCACTTCCCCCAACGATGCCCTACTTCTGGGGGGAACGGTATGCCTTTTCATGGGCCTCATGCTCTTCTTGTTCCCGGATATCCTGGAGTGCTCGGACCTGACGGGCACTTGAAAGTGGAAAAAGGCGCGACCGAAGGGGACCGGGATGCACCTCCGGGAAGAAGGGTAACACCAGCGAAACGGTCTTTCCCTTTGACACGGCCGGGTCAGCCGCCTGGTCAATCCAGGGACCGGGTTTGACCCACCAGGATGTGCCGTTAGTCGTTGTCAGTCGTTTTATCAATCGCGGGCAGCCCGGCTAGCCCGCGGCAAGGGTTTCAGGGAAGGACGCCCGAGGGGTCTTCATCTGCCCCGTCCGCCGGCGATCAGGGAGGCGGGGAAGGGAGATAGGGAGGCGGGGAAGGGGATCTCCTGGCCGGCCCAGCATCTGGTGAAAATCCATTCCCATCTTGGCCCTTTTCACCCCTACTTCCAGAAAACCGGAAATGGGTCAAACCAGGATCTGCGAGGTATCGCGCGATCCGGTACGGATCTCCGCCCACCTTCGATCCGGTGAAGCTCCCCTACTGTCAACCCCCACGAAAGGTCCAGGACCGGCGAAGAAGACATCCGGGACAGACACCTTCAAGGCGGAAAGGGAGGGAACGAATAGGACGGTCTCGCCGTACGACCTCGGGTCGCCGTTTCCCGGCGCAGGGATGGAACTGCGATCTCAATCCACCAGCTCCACGGCGATCTCCAGCTCACCATCAGCGGAGAGGCTCCAATGCGCCTCGCTACGCTCGCGGCCCATGGCCAGCTCATACAGGGCCTGGGCCATCCCCACGCAGAGGTAGGGCATACAGGAGTTCAGCAGGCGCACCCGCAACCTCCTCTCATTCACCTCGAACTCCGCCACATAACCCAGGCCCCGCACGGCGGCCATGCGAGCGAAGGTGGTCCCCCTCCGGCGCCAGTTCTCCGCGGCCAACCTGGACTTGACGTATCGGCGCTGGGCCTCCACCGCCAACCGTGGGATCTCCTCCCCCAGCTCCTCCTCCAGGTCGGCGAGGACGGAGTCCACGGCATGGGGTCCGAAGATGGCCATCCTCCTCCCGGTCTGGCCATCGGTGATGATGCCCCGCTCCAGGTCCCATCGCATTTCCCAAACCTCCCGGGGGACCCCGCAGCGGGGGCACCTGTCCAGCTTCATGTCGCCCTCTCGGAAGGGATATCTGCGGCGGCGTAGCCTATCCCCCAGCTCCACCGGATGCCCGGAGGGATGGACAGTGAAGACCCAGGTCTCTTCGTCCTGCCGCTGATAGCGGACCCACATGTCCCGTCCCTCGAAGGCTTCCACCGTGGCCAGGATCTCCGCCGCGAAGAAGAAGACGGAATAGGGATTCCTTACCGGCATAACCCTCCAAGGGTGCACGTCCCTCGCCTCCCACAGAGGGCCCCACAAGGGCTCGCCGTACCCGTAGACCTTCCCTACCTGGAAGGTCTTGCCCGCCACCGCTTTTCCCACTAGGTTCCTGATCAGATGCCCCCAAGCGCTAAAGCCGGGGATCCCGCTCATCCCCTCGTTCAGGCGCATGAGGAAACTCCTGGCCCAGGCGGTGAAGATGCCCTCCATGTAGCGCCGCACCTCCCGGCGGCGGCTCTCTATGACGATGTGCTCGATGGGAAGGCCGATGAGGTCCTCGATCCCCCTGAAGAGGTTGTCGATGACGTTGGACTCAAAGAGGACCATCCGGTTGCGGGGTGAGCGCCTCAGGTGGATAACCCCGTCCGTTCCCCATTCCAACTCACGGCTGATGAATGAGGGAACCCCGCATTCCGGGCACCTTTTGGTGTAATCCACTTCCACCTCCGATTAACCAGCCGGTAACTTCACATCTTACCCTCATTTTTGCCGGCGCGGCCATCGATTCCTCCCCTTACTGGGTCTCTCCGCCGGTGACGGTATTTCCCGCAATTCACCAGATCCATGAGCTCCCCTTAGTTATCGTCACCGGAAAGGTAAATCTTGCCCCGGCCGGGAAAATCCCCTATTCGGCGGCTCCCACGTGCCCCTGGGGGGATATCCAGCGCTCCCGGGGCCTTCTCAGCGGTGAGGAGCGTCGCCACCACCCTAAAAAAGGGGGCCGCGGGGAACGGGTAGTGGGAAAAGCCGGCAAAACACAAGGCCCCTGGCGGGGCCTATATCTTGGTAGCGCATGCGGGATTCGAACCCGCGATCTCCGCCTTGAGAGGGCGGCGTCCTAGGCCAACTAGACTAATGCGCCACGCATTATCCTATTCATTTGGCTGGGGGAGAAGGATTCGAACCCTCACAACGAGATCCAGAGTCTCGCGTCCTACCATTAGACGATCCCCCAGTCTTTCCGGGGGGTATGATAACACATCATCCCGTTTTGCTCAACGCCCCGTGCTCAAACGCTTCCAGGCTTCTGGAGACGCACAGTGAGGCCAGACCTTTAGCTCCAACAATCCCGAAAGGTCAGCGCATATGATGTTTGGGCCAGTGCATATAATGCTCTTTCCGGGATGCTACCCGGTTCAGGTGCAGATTCTTGTGTTTTATTCATCGCATGATAAAATTCCTTCATCCGAGCCCGGCGGGATGGAGGATTAATCCCGCGGGGTGGTTATGGGGGATGCGCACAAAGAGGCGTCGACGAGGGGGGTAAGCATGAAAACCTCGCTATCTGCATTCCTACAGGGTTTTGCTCGTCCTGGTTCCACCGAACTATCCTCGGGTGATGCCCTCACGGATCCGGTGGCTGCCTTTATCCTCGGCTCCGCCGGGAGGAAGAGGACCTCCGGCCGGGCGAGGAGGATACGCCCCGCTTTGCGACGTATCGCCCCTAGATCTACATGTCTCTTCTTCGCGGTCTTATTGTTTATGGCCCTACAGGCCTTCCCACCTATTGCAACCCCTCCCGCCCTGGCCCGACCCCGGGCCACCTTCGACCTGTTTAGCATGTTCTCTCAGCAGGTCCTGGCCCCCTCAGCGGGAAAGACCCTCACCTGGATGCCCTTGGAGACCTCCAACATCGTTGACGTCACCGAATGGGTTTGGCTCTCCGTCAGGTCGGAATCGCCCTACTTCAAGGCTATGGTACTGCCCTGCGTCGTCCGGCCCTCGGGCGCGCAGGGCAAGGCCAAATCCTGGGTCATGGTCTCCTGCGCCCCGTACACCCCGGAGGGAACAGAGGGGTACATAAAGGTCACCGGAACGCGCGGGATCGAGACCCACCGCTTGTGGCTGAAGGTGACCGCCCTCTCCTCCATGCCCTCCCTGGAGCTCTCCCGAGGGGACCTCCTGCTGGGCCAGGGTTACCGCGACCCCGTGCTCCAGCCCTTCACGGGCCGGCCCCTCACCTGGAACCTGGCCGCCACCAACATCGGTGGCGCCGAGGACACCTACGCCCTATCCTACCGCTCCCCGCATCCCTGCCGGGTGCGGTTCCTCGACGATTCCGGGAGGGAGATCAGCAGCCTGAAGGTCTCGGGTGTTACCCACAATTACCTCTATTCCAGTCCCGTCTACTTCCTGGCGGAGGTGATTCCGGGTCCAGGTCTTCCCAAGAACCGTCCGGTGCCCCTCACCTTCACACTGGGCCCCGGCGGGAGGAGCGAGGCTACCAGTGAGGTTACGGTGGAGGTGATCAATCCCGGCCTGCTTTACTGCGCCAACGACTTGGATGGGATGCGACCCCACGCCCACCAGGTCATGCCCGGTGAGGTAACCACCTTCATTTTCCACGTCAGCAACCTGGAGACGAAACCCTTGAACGTGCACCTCTCCTTGACCAGTGGCGCCGTGGGATGGCGGGCCGCCCTGGACCGGGAGAGGATCGAGGGACTGGCTCCTGGCGCCACCGCCCAGGTCATCCTCACGGCCGCCGCGCCTCAGGAAGCCGAGGTGGGCGCAAGGGTGGAGTTCCAAGTGTGCGCTCTCACCGACACGGGTCAGCGGGATGGGGTCCGGGTGGCCGTGGAGGTGACCGAGGTTCCCAACGTCTACTACTTCTCCATCGATTCCATGAACCCCGAGTACCTGGACCTCAACCGGCAGGGCACGGGACCCGGCTCGGAGGGGGACTGGCTCATGCCCAACCTTCGGAACTTCCTGAAAGACGCCGTACGTTATTCCAACTCCCGGGTCTACCTGCCCTCGGCCACGGACATGAACCACACCAACGCCCTGGCCGGGACCTACACCGGCACCCAGGGGCTGTACATGGTAGGAGGGACCTGCAAGGGGTTCACAGAGCACGACGAGATGATCACCGCCCCCAACTCCATGGGACTCATGCGCTACGGCCGGGAAGGTAAGCCCCTCAAGCGCATCTTCGAGGTGGCCAAAGAGGAGACGGGAGGCAAGGCCCTCTGCGGCTTCTGGTCCAACAAGAACTGGTTGGCGGAGATAGAGGGTGAGAGGACGGTGGACATCGTGGGGCACAGCGAGCGCTTCCCCCTCTTCTTCCCTCCTCCCTACAAGTACTTCGCCGCCGGTGACCCGCGCAGCGACACCGATCCCTGGGACCCCCTCTCAGGCCCCTTCTCCGCTTGCCTTTACAACGACACCACTCGCGAGATACTCATCCCGGCCCTGATGGGGCAGTTCAACCTCCTCCTGGGACTGGGCCTTTATATCATGCCGGTGAGCATCGTCATCGGCATGATGCCCGGGGGACACTGCGAGGATCGATACCTCGTGGACTCATTCTTACGCTCCATAGTCGAGGAGGACCCGGACGTCTGCTACGTGAACATAGCCGACCTGGACAACACGGGACACTTCACCGGGTCTTCCTGGGACAGCGGCGAATGGGACGCCAAGGACACCTCTGACGCGGCGGACGACGAGAGCCGCTACAGCCCTTGGATGCGAAGGGAGGAATGCCTGGACATACTGCGCGAGGCGGACCTGCTATTCGGTGAGTTCCTGCGCACGCTGAAGGAGCGGGGTGTCTACGATAACAGCATCATCGTCTTCCTCTCCGACCACGGCATGGAGAACATGAAGGACCGGGCCCGAGGTTACCAGGTGCTGGACCTGAGGCAGATCCTTAGGTCCCACGGACTGATCCTCAACGAGGACTATTACGAGGGCGGCGGCACGGAGATCAACCTCATCTGGTGCAACGACCCGGCCAAGCGGCGGGACATCGAGAACATCCTGGAAAATCACACCGTGAACGACCCTGAGCTTGGCCTGGTGAAGCCTCTGGTGGTGGTGAACCGGGAGGAGATGCGCCAAGGGGTGGACCTGGGTCCCCTGGGAAGGATACGCCCGGGGGAACTCTACTCCGAGTTCTGGGTGAATAACCCCGACCTCCCCGACGGTCACCGGTGGCCGGACCTCTTCGTCTTCCCACTTTACAACTACAACGTGGCTGCCCACGGCAGCGTTCTCGCCACTGCCATGAACCCGGTGGGCATCACCCTGGGTAGGGTCCCAGACAACGTGCAGGTGGGGTTCCCCGGCGCCCACGGGGGGCCGCAGACCACCCGCAACCCCCTGCTCTTCAAGGCGCCCAAGGGCCATCACCAATACCCGCCGGGCACCACGGTGGAAGAGGAGGTGGAGATAGGGGACATAACCCCCACCATCTACCGGATACTGGGCTGGGAGACGCCAGACTGCGTGGACGGTAAGCCTCTCCCCTGTCCCGGCGATTAAAGGGCTGCGGCATCATGCGGGGGACTGAAGGCGGGAAAACCTTTCCCCGGCCTCGGCAGAGGGCGGGTTGTCTCGGGATCATCTGGGGACTGGGTTCTCTTTCTTTCAGGGCACGGCCCAGCCTCGCCCGGGAACTGGGACAAATAGGCACGGAAGCTGAGGCGTGGGGAGGGCTCACAGGGCCTCCAACGCCCGGGCGATACGCTGCAGGCACCTCTCCCTTCCCACCAGCTCCATGGACTCGAACAGGGGCGGGCTCACCTTCCTGCCGGTGATGGCGACGCGCAGAGGTTGGAAGGCCTGGCGGGGTTTTAAGCCCAGCCGGTCTGCCATGGCCCGCAGGGTCCCCTCGATCTGGGGCGCCTTGAACTCCTTCAGCTCCAGCAGGGCCTTGCCCGCTTCTCGGAGCACCGGCTCGGCGGCCTCTTCCTCCAGCACCTGCCTGGCGTCCTCCTCGATCTCCACCTCCTGGAAGAGGAAGCGGACCAGGTGCACCGCGTCGGCCAGCAGCTTTATCCGCTCCCGTATTAGAGGTGCCGCCTTCACCAGCAATTCCCGGGCCGCAGCGTCAGACTCCTCCACCAGGCCCTCTCTGACCAGGAAGGGGAATATCCTCCCCGCCAGCTCCCGGTCATCCAGGGCCATGATGTACTGGGAGTTCATCCAGAGCAGCTTGTCCTCGTCCCATACCGCCGGCTTGCTGCTCACCCTCTCCAGGCTGAAGTTCTCGACCAGGGTCGTCCGGTCCATGATGGTGGTGGAATCGTCAAGGCTCCAGCCCAAGAGGGCCAGGAAGTTCACCATGGCCTCCGGCAGGTAACCCTTTTCCCGGAAACTCCCCACCGATACGTCACCGTGCCGCTTGGAAAGGGGCCTCCCGTCCCGGGCCACTATCATGGGAAGGTGGGCGAAGGCGGGGGGTTCCGCCCCCAGGGCGCGGTAAAGGAGTATCTGCTTGGGCGTGTTGGAAAGGTGGTCGTCACCCCTCACCACATGGGTTATCTCCATCTCCAGGTCGTCCACCACCACCGCCAGGTTGTAGGTGGCGCTCCCGTCGCTGCGCAGGAGCACGAAGTCCTCTATATCTCGGTTGCGGAATGATATCTCCCCCCGCACCAGGTCGGTGAAGGTGACCTCGCCCTCGGGAACCAGGAAGCGAAGGGCGTAAGGGATGCCCTGTCGCATGCGGGCCTCCTTCTCCCTCTCTGGCAGGGCCAGGCAGCGCCGGTCGTACATGGGGCTCCTGCCCTGGCGCAAGGCCTCCCGCCGCCTCTCCGCCAGCTCCTCGGGCTCGCAGAAGCACGGATAAGCCTTCCCCTCCCGAAGGAGACGCATGGCGGCATCGCGGTAGAGGGCGTATCGTCCCGTCTGCCGGTAGGGGAAGTGTTTCCCGCCCACCTCGGGTCCCTCATCCCAGTCCAGGCCCAGCCAGCGGAGGTCCTCCATGATGGCCTGAATGGCTTCTTCCGTGGAACGGGAGATATCGGTGTCCTCGATGCGCAGGATGAAGCTCCCGCCATGCCTCCTGGCCAGTAGCCAGTTGTAGAGCGCGGTCCTGGCACCCCCCACGTGCAGGTAACCGGTGGGGCTGGGAGCGAACCTCACGCGCACTTCCATCCCTCCTCCATCCTATCTGGTTGGAAACGGGAGATATGCTAACACATATGGGGGACTTTAACACCTAGGCGGGATGGGTAACCATCACCCCGCCGTCTTTCCTTTCCGGACTGAGATCAGCGGGGGACCGGTGACCTCCCTCCCCTCCAGCTCCCACCAGGTCCGGGTCCAGAGGACGGACTTGTAGGCCTGGACCACCACCTGGCCGTAAATCAACGCCGCCGCCAGCGCCAAGTGGAACACCAGAAAAGGGAGCCACCGGATGACCGGCACTGCGTCCCCCAGGATCCTTCCCAGCCAAGGGATGACCGCCGCCAGCAACCAGGCGGGAATGAGGAAGAAAGCGTCTGCGAGAAGGGACCAGAGCCAGGCCGCGGCACATCTCCCGGGGGAGCGGCGGGCCTTCCCCCAGCCTTCCCTCCATGCGGAAACCGGCTCCGCTTTCTTCAGCACCGCCTCCCGGGCGGCCAGGCGGGCCAGGGCCGCAGCTGGGCCGTACACCAGCAGGAGCAGTGATCCCCATCCCCCCACGAAGAGGAGGTACAGGGGCCAAAGCCTCAGCCGGGGATCCCACTGTCCCCAAGAGTAGATGAACCAGGAGGGGAAATAGACCACCCCGGCCCGGAGCAGCTCATAGGGGAGGTAGGCGAGAATTAGGGGGAAGAAGCGCCGGGAAGTGAGCCGGAACCCCTCCCGGGGACCGGTGATCACCGGTAGGCTGGATGCCTGGCCCACCAGGAGCATCTCACCCCAAATGCCCAGCGCCCGCAGGAACAGTAGGGAGAGGAGGAAAGCCAACGCCCCCAGGAGAAACCCAGCCGCGCCGTCCACCTTCCCGGCCACCCTCTCCCCCAGCCACAGGGGATCCCAACCGTAAAGGGTCCTCCAGGACTCCGAGAGCCCCAGCGAAACGAGGAGCGCCGCCGGCCAGAGCGACCTCTCCCTCAGCGAGAGGATGAGGGTCTGCCCGACCCATCCCCCAAGCGCCACCCGGAGGGTTTCCCGCACCCTATTTTCCCGCGTCTTCTCCATCAAGATACCCTCCTGTTTTCCACCGACATCCCGCACCCAGAATCAAAATCCGTTGGAGCCCCGGGGCCGGGTCCGGGTTCCCCGGCAACCCTTCCCTGCGCCCTGGGCAGACCCATTCCGCCATCCACCGATTACCGCCATCTCCCGATCACCGATCTTCGGCGGGGACCGGGGGGAGGACCTTGCCACCCCGCCGGATAAGGGCGAATCGTCCGGAGGCGGGCAACTCACCGACCGTGCTTTTCCGATTTTTCCCCACGGGGGTTAAAATGTTGCCGAAGTCAGGGGACGCGCGGTAACCAAGGGGTTGCGGATGTACCAGTTCAACATGCTCCTCGGGATCATCTCCGCCCTCACGTGCTTTTTCCTCTTCTTCGTCCTGGTAAGGCAGCGCCCTCCTCGACAGGACCGCTTCTTCTTCGCCCTGTCCATGTTGGTATTGGGATTTTGGCTTATCATCAACTTCCTCCACAACTTCTCCCCCTCCCCCTCGGTGGGACTCACCACCTTCCAATACCGGGCCATATTCTCCCTGGAGGGCTTGGCCGTGGGCTTCCTGCTGCTCTTTGGCCTATCCCTCCAAAGGGGGGAACGGCTCCCCGCAAAGATCGTCTTCGGCGTGCTCACCACGGCCCTGGCCCTGGTCGCCCTAAACGCCACCGGCCTGGTGATCAGGAGAGGCTACGTGGTGGGCTGGACCGTGCTCGGCTCCAAGTTCGCCCAGGAGGAGGGACCCCTTTACCCCGTATCCGTGACCCTCATGGGAGGGGGAGCGATCCTGTTCGTGGGCCTCCTGTTTGCGAAATGGAGGAGGTCCAGGGGCCTGGAAAGGCACCGGCTGGCCTATATGCTCTGGGGATACGGTACCTTCATCCCCCTCCTGATAACCCTTTCGGGCATCCTGCCAGCCATAACCGGTACCGACGTGGCCTCAGATTACCTCTTCGCCCTCTCGGTCATCCCCTATGGGATGACTACCTATTCCCTCATCCGCTACCGGTTGCTGGACGTGAGGTTGGCTGCCCGGAGGGTGGTCTCCCGGCTGCTGGCGGCGGCCCTTTTCTCGTTACCGCCTTTCCTCGCCTTCGCCACCCTGGGCCATTGGCTGGCGGAAAGGCCCAATGCGGCGGCGGGCATATTCATTGGCTATCTTAGTCTCTCCGTCCCAATGGCGCCGCCAGTCCACCGCCTCTTGGATAAGGCCATCTCCCGGAGCCTCTTCCCCGGACTCTTCGACCCGGAGGAGCTGGCTTTCCGCGCAACCCGAGCCGTGGCCGAGGAAGAGGATCCCCGCCAGGGATTGGAAAGAGCGCTGCTCATCTCCGCTAGGGCGCTCCGCCTGGACCTGCTGGCCATACGCCTTTACCTCGACGAGGGGACCGTGCTGGAGATGGGATGGGAAAGGCGGGGCAACCGATGGGAAAGGGCGGACAGGTGGACGAGGCGGGTGGGCCGCTTCCGTGAAGTCTCCGGGAAGGCCGGCAAGGAGACGGTGGACGCGGCTCCAGAGGAAGGTCAGCGCGCGGGCGGGGCGATGCCGGCGGAAGGAGGTGGGATTTCCGTCAACCTGCCCCTGCTGGGCTTGAAGGGCGCCTGCGGCGAGCTATCGGCGGAGAAGCGAGGTGGCATGGAACCCCTGGACCTGGACTTTCTGGACGCCTTCTCTAGGGAATTGGGACCCGCGGTGGAAAACCAGCATCAGCATCTCCTGCTCCTGGCACAGCTGGAAAGGCTGGAAAGGGCTCGGGAAGCACTGACCCAGTCCGACCGTCTGGGCAGGGACATCATCCTGGTGACCTCTCACGAGCTCAAGACCCCCCTCACCGTCATCTACGGCATCTCCTCCCTCCCTTGGATGTTGGGTCCGCCCGGCCCCGACCTGGAGGCCATCCGGCGGGAGGCTCAGCAAGTGCAAGCCCTGGCAGACGGCTTCGCCTCCGCCGCCCTCCGGGAAGATGGGGTCCCGGGTGGGGCCGGAAAGGAAGGCCCCGCGGCCAGAAGCCCGCTCCCCGGAGCGGACCTCCCGGAAGGCCTACGGTGAGGGCGCTGTTCTCCCCCGGGGGATGCCCACTCCCTCGGGCAAAGTTCCTTATACCCGATCCCCGACTTTGAAAGTGGGGATTTCTTGGTCCCGGCCACCTATTCCGGTGAGAGGAGCGCGAATCGGTGATGGGCGGGCAGTGGGGAATCACTCACCGGCCACCTCTCTCCCTTCCCTTCCCGGCCCGCGCCCGCGGGGACGGGGAGTGGGACACGGAATCCCTTCCGGCGCCCTGGTCCCCGTTTCCGGCACGTCCCCCATCACCGTGAGAAAACCGGACAACCCGACCAACCCGAGAACGACCATCGACCAGCGATAGTCAGGCAGCCCGCTCCCGGTGGTCCTGGAGAAGATCTCGAGTAGCAGGGGCACGACGATCTGCCCGATACTGCCTATACCGAATAGGATGCCCACCGCGGTTCCCGCCAGCCCGGGACCTACACCTTCCATCTCCCCTAGCATGGTGAAGATCACGGGTTGCGCAGAAAGCAGGAAGAACCCCAGCATCACCGCCCCTACCAGGGCCACAGTGGCCACCGGGACGAAGGCGATGGTGATGGCGAGAGGCATGACCGTGAGCGCCGGCAGCAACACGAAGGGGCGCCTGCGACCCAGCCGCTCGGAGAGGGTTGGGACGGTCACGGTACCCAGTATACCCCCTAAGGTCATCGACCCAGCGGCCACGGCGGCGAAGGAGGAGCTGAGGCCGTGGAAAGCCATGATCTTCTCCATAGCCACCATCATGGTTATGTAGATCCCCATGCCGAAGAAGAAGAGCAGGGTAAGGGCGCGAAAACCCGGGAGACGCAGCAAACGTCCCACTATGCCTGGCTCGATGGTCATCCCCTCGCAGGGGGCCCGGGGCTCCTCCCTCACCAGGGCGAAGAAGAGGATCGCCACCCCCACCGCCATCAGGGCGAGGACGTCCAGCGCCCTTCCCATCCCCCGCAGGGCCTGGGCGCGGTCAGGCGATGCCGGAAGGGCGGCCACTCGGTTCACCAGGGGGAAGACGGCGGCGTTACCGAGCAGGAGACTCATGCTGGTCAGCCCGGCCGCCGTGCCCCTCTGCCTCTCGGGAAACCACTTCACCGGCATCTGGAAGAGGCAAACGACGCAACAACAGGCACCGACGGATATTATGACTTGCATGGCTAGCAACACCCGATAGAGGGCTTGACCCTCCAACCCCGTGCGGAGGGCGATGGCCCGCGTCAAGGCGGCGGGCGCCATGAGGCAGAGGCCGAGCCCCACCGTGAAACGAAAGCCGCGCCTGTCAGCGAGGATTCCCAGGCCCGCTGCTCCCAGGATGAAGATGAGCGGGTCCACCAGAGCGAGCAGGCGCACCGCGAGGCGGCCCACGTCCAGGGCAACCTCAGCCTCGGTCTCTATAGGGGCGAAGGTGAGCCAGAGAAGGGATTGGGTGAAGAGCGCCAAGCCGAAGGTGGCCAGGACGACCCAGCGGTAGCGGGACCTCTCCTCCGATTCAACACCTTTTCCTCCCGACTCCCGATCCTTTCTCCGGTTGGGTACGTTTATCTCCCCTCCCATGGCCTCCTTCGACTTTCCAGGAAAATCCTTACCTTTCACCAACCGCCTCCATGCCATATCCTTCCTTTTCCATCATGATAGTAGTATGAGATAGGATGGCACCGGGGCAACCGAAGATGAAAGAGCTTTTGCGCCTACGGGGCCCAGTGGCTATGAAAATTGATGTCTTCTCCGGGCAATGGAGAAAGGATTGATAGGTAAGCTCTTTTCTTCCCATCCGCTTCATTCCCAGGCCTTAAGAACATAAACCTCCGGGCAAAGGGCCGTAGCCCTTTCCTTCTCATTTGCGGTCCGCTCCGACACCATCGGGACCCCGTTCTCGTGGGCCACCAGGGTGAGGACATCGTAGGTGTTGAGGTGCACGTACGGGGAAAGGAGAATCTCCTTTCCCGGGGCCGACCTCAAAAGCGTGGCCGCGCGGATTTCTACAGTGAGGAAAGTGAGGTCTCACCGGGCCATCTTCCCTCAGTCCCGGCCCACTTGCGGCCCTTAGCGGCGGGCTTGCGGGGCATTCCCCAAGAGCACCGGTTAATGTCGGAGGAAAGATGAAGGGTTTCCGGCCGAGGCAGGAGGAGGGACCTTGCTCCGGGGCAGGGGAAACAGCGGGAATTCGGCAAGGGAAAAAGGGGCTTTGCGGCCCCCCTTTCTTCACCCGATTTCCGGCCCGGGATGGCCGATGCCCCTCAGGGGCTTGCCACCCCCGCCGACATATGACCCCAGAGCCAGAAGGTCCTTTCCGCGTTCCAGCCGTAGACCGCCCGCTCGGCGATGACCGGGCCAATGGGGGTCACCATGGTGGAGACGTCCCAGGCCCGGACGGAGTCGTTCACCCTCCAGGACTTGCGGCTGTGGGGGAAACTCCATCTTCTGGGTCCCGGCTATGCCCTGGTCGGTCATGAAGGTGGGAATGGCGGTGA
>JAPWVA010000193.1 GCA_028275245.1 Actinomycetota bacterium | reverse complement strand
GAAGCTTCCTGGTCAGGTCCCCGTCCCCGCTGGCCACGCTGTGTATCTGGTTGGTGATCTCCCGGCTGGCCTCACGGAGCCACTGGTAGAAGAGGCCTCCTGCCAGCAGGGCCAACACCAAGGCGGCCAAGAAAAGCCCGACTGACAGGGCGCGGGCGCCCCTCATCGCTTCCCCGGCCTCCTTCGCAGCCTCCGCCGCCTCGGCTGGCTCATCCCTGCTCGCGGACTGGTAAGCCCTTTCCGCCCTGCCGATTCCTTCCGAGAGGTGGGCAGCACTCGAGATGAAGTGAGCTAGTATTACCATCAGAAGGAGCACGAAGCAGACCAGGGAAGAGTTCCTGTAAAGCCTCCCCCCGCTTCCTCCTGTCCTCATTGGCTCATCCACCTCCCGACCTCCGGCCGCTGGCCCCGGGTGAGGAAAAGGTGTTTTAACAGAATTTCTTTACTTCCCTTAGCACCTCCTTCGCGTACCCGCTCCCGTGGGCCTACCGCCCTCCTGCGGCCTCCCTCCGCGAAGGGATGCTTCACCCGGTGATCGACCTTATTAGCTTTTCGGCATCATAGCCTTCCCTTTTTAGAAGGAGATCCCCTTCATCCCGTCTCACACAGGTCCATATCCCTCAGGTGCGACGGTAGATCCTCAGCCTGCGTTGGTAAGGAACCAGTGGCAAACCCTCGCCGAAGAGGATCGCCTCGCTCTTCCCTAGCACCAGGACGCCACCCCTCCTCAGCACGTCGCAAAATCCTTCCAATATCTTCCTTTGTCTACCTTTCTCGAAGTAGATCAGGACATTGCGGCAAAGTATGAGGTCAAAGTGGCGGAGGGGCGGGCGGGAGGCTATGTCGTGGCGCATGAACTTCACCATCCTCGATATCTCCTCCCGTACTAGGTAGTCCTCTCCGTCCCGGGTGAAATAATCCTCGGGGTTCATTCCCTCAAGGAGTTTCACGCTCCCGTAGCGCCCGCGGCGGGCCCTGGCCAGGGCGGCCTCATCCAGGTCGGTAGCCAGGATCCTCACGTTCCAATCCTCCTTCCCACCCTCCCGGGAGAGCGCCTCATGGACCAAGATGGCCAGGGAATAGGGCTCTTCTCCCGTGGCGCAACCGGCGCTCCACATCCTCAGACTCGGCATGCCCATCTCCCTTCGCTCGCGGATCAGGGTAGGGATCACTTCCCTTCTGAGGCCCTCGAATACGTCCTCGTCTCTGAAAAACTCGGTCACATTGATGGTGAGGTCGTTCACCAGGCGGGAGAATTCCTCCGGCTCCAACCGGAGGACCTGGAGATAAGAATTGTAGTCCTGGCATCCCCTGGCCCTCATGCGAACCCCAATGCGCCTCCGTAGGTAGTTGAGCTTGTACTGGTTGAGGTCCAGTCCCCGGGCCTTGTGGAGATACCTTACCAGCAGTTCGAAACCCGTGTCTCTCTGCTCCATGGGCCGCCCCCCGCTGGAACCGGGGGTATCGCGCGGGGCCTACTAGGCCGGTGCTGGCCCGCTCTCTCCCCGGAGCCGGTTTTGCCTCATAAGTATCGGTCTCTCTCCACCGGTCCTTTATCATAGGGTCCCGCTGCCACCTTCTTCCCTAAGGGGAAACCGCGCAGCGAGGATGATCGGGGATGAAAATGGCCCGCCTACCATCCTTACCTGGCGAAGTCCTGCCTTCGGGCCTGCGCAAGGAGAACCTCCTTCAGGCCGCAGCAAGCCCTAAAACCCTCCCCCTTACACCGGACGACGGGCGGGGGAAGCACCACGTCTCGGGCACTGCTCCCGTTCATCTAGCGTGCTATACTTCAACTCATACGGCGCCGGGGGTTCTGGGTCTCCCGGAAACCTAATTCCCTCTGGAGGCAAGATGTGCGCCAAGATAACCGTGGACCCTTTCTACGATCATTACGCCAGCAGGACCTCGCAGATGCTTTCCAGCGAGGTGCGGGACCTGCTGGCCGTGACCGCCCGTCCGGACATCATATCCTTCGCCGGGGGCCTTCCCTACACCGAGGCCATCGACCCGGAGGTCATGTTGGAGACGGTGAGCGGAGTCCTCAAGGAAGACTGCCCCGCCGCCCTCCAGTACGGCCCCACCGACGGCTACGTTCCCCTGAAGCACGACCTGGTGGAGGTCATGGCTGAAGAGGGCATCCCCTCCCTCCCTGAGGACATCGTCATCACCCACGGCGCCCAGCAGGGCCTGGACCTTCTGGCGAAGATCCTCATAAACCCCGGAGACCATATCATCATGGAGGGGCCCACCTACGTGGGGGCCCTTAACAGCTTTGTCAGCTACCAGCCCGTGATCCACACCGTGCCCCTCGACGATGGGGGGCTGGTGGTGGAGAGACTTGAGGAAACCCTCGAGGGCCTGGCTTCCCGGGGCATCAGGCCCAAGTTCCTCTACACCGTGTCTAACTTCCAGAACCCCACCGGGATCACCCTGGAAGAGGAAAGAAGGCACGCCCTCCTGTCCCTGTCCCGGGAATATGACTTCATCATCCTCGAGGACAACCCCTACGGACTCCTGCGCTACGAGGGGGAGCCCATACCTGCCCTGAGATCCCTAGACGCCGAAAGGGTGGTATACTTAGGAACTCTGTCCAAGATATTCTCGGCAGGCATGCGCATCGGCTGGGTAACTGCCCCCAGGCCCGTGCTGGAAAAGGTCCTGCTGGCCAAGCAGTCAGCCGACCTGTGTACCTCCTCCTTCACGCAGAGGGTGGCCCACCGGTTCTTCCATGAAAGGGACTGGAGGGGCCTCATCCGCAAGCTACGGACCATATACCGGGAACGGAGGGACGCGATGCTATCCGCCCTGGAGGAGTTCTTTCCCGAGGAAATCACCTGGACCAAGCCCGGAGGTGGACTTTTCGTCTGGGTCACCCTGCCCGATTACATCAACTCATCGGACATGCTGGCCTCCGCCCTCGAGTACAAGGTGGCCTTTGTGCCGGGCACCGGATTCTTCCCTCCCCCCGGAGGCAACAACTTCATACGGCTCAACTTCAGCTACCCGGAGCTGGACGAGATATGGGAGGGAATCAAGAGGCTCTCCAAGGTCGTAAAGAGGGAGCTGTCCCTCGCTTCCTGCCTGGGCCTCGACGTAGGAGCGGTCAGCAAGGGATCTTGCGAAAGGGGAAGTATATGAGGATATGCGTGCTCATGGGGGGGAGTTCCCTGGAAAGGGACATATCCCTGCGCAGCGGTAGGAGGGTGGCCAGGGCCCTGGAAGAACTGGGCCACGAGGTCATACCCCTGGACGTGGACCCGGACCTGGTCAGGAAGCTCAAGGGTATGAGGCCAGACCTGGCCTATATAGCTCTCCACGGCAAGTTCGGCGAGGACGGCACCGTCCAGGGTCTCCTGGACATCCTCGAAATCCCCTACACCGGACCCGATGCCTTAAGCAGCGCCCTGGGTTTTGACAAAGTCCTCTCTAAGGAGATCTTCGCAAGAAACGGCATATCAACACCGCCCTTCCACGTCCTCACCGAGGATACCCTCAGGGAGATGGGGGCGGTGGAGGCACTTCCCGACGTCGCCCACCGCCTCGGCTTTCCCCTGGTGGTCAAACCGGTGGCCCAGGGTTCCGCCCTGGGGGTAAAGGTCGTGAGCGAGCCCGAGGCGCTTCCCAGAGCGAT
>JAPWVA010000192.1 GCA_028275245.1 Actinomycetota bacterium | reverse complement strand
AGTCACCCGTCTCCGCCGCCACTGACATGGCGCTTTCGAGGGCTTGCTCGTCCTGTCCCGGGTGCAGGAGGGAGAGCAATGCCTCCAGGGCGGCCCTACCCACCCGGGCACATTTATTCCACTCCCCCTTGGCCGTCCAGTAATAGATCAAGTCCATGCCCTGCGGCACGGATCCCAGGTAATCCAGGCAGACCGCCGCCCCTGCCCTCACCCTCCAGTGAGGGTTTCGCAGGAAACGGGCGAGGAGCTCCTCCACCTCCCGGCGTTCCAGCCTCTCCAACAGGGCTAGCACCAATCTCCCCGGCTCCTCCGCGCCACCTTGGAAGACCCTTTCCAGTGCCAACTCCAGCGGATCGCTTTCGTCCCTTTCCGCATCCCGACCAGTTACGCTCACCTCCGCACCGTGGCCACCGGGAGGGAACCCTGCCAGCTCCCGACAGGTCTCCGAATCTCCCATCCTTCCCAGGGCCTGCACGGCCGCGTCTCGGAGGTCTCCCTTCCCCACGCAAGCCACCAGGGCAGCAAAGCCACGCAGGGTCGCCTTCCTCGATTTCCCTTCCCACGAGGCAACGGTGGGTTCTGAGGACATAGTTATCGGCTCGCCGGGGAATCCCGGTCCCGCAGGGGTTCGATCCTCCACCAAGGAAGCTCCATCCCCCTCACCCAAGGTGACGGGTAAGACCGGGACCGCAGGGTCGATCTTCCGATGACGCTCGCTCATCACCGCGCTTCCCCCAAAAGGACGGTCCAAGGAAAAACGGAAATTTCGCAGGAACAGCCCTTGACAAGAGATCCACCACGGAAACCCGGGAACCTGCTTCCCGGGGCCCAACATTATATTAGACGGTTTTTCCTGCAGCTCCAAGATATGCAGCTCCAAGATATGGGAGGGCTTTTCCCCGTAAACGGTGGCAACCGATGTTATCTCCTGGCCCCGGAGGCCGATAATAGTTATGAGGGGTTTTCGCCACATACATCGCGGCAAGGATCCCGCCCTGGTCAAGCTCGCCTCCGCGATTCACGAGGTCCATGCCCCTGAACATCGGTTCTACCCGTGAAAGGAGGAGGGAAGATGGACCGGAAGGAGTTGCTCACCAGGGTGAAGGAGGAAGCGGGGCTGGAAAGCCTCTACCAGGCCGACAAGGCTGTCAGGGTGGTGGTCGGGATCCTGAAAGCCCTGGTCCCCGGAGAAGTGGCAGAGCGCATCGCTGATGCCCTTCCTCGGGACCTGAGGGAAGGCTGGGAGGCGGTGGAGCCTTACCCGGCGGACATCCTAGAGAGGGAGGACATCTACCTGGGCCAAACCAGTCCCGAGGAGCCCAAGGCTGCTCCCACTATCACCCACGGATAAGGCACCGGAGCGGCGGCCGTCCGAAGGAAGACTTTTGGGTATAGGGCGGCATCGTCGTGTTTTCCCTTGGAACGATAACCCGGGCACCTCCCCCGGAGACAATCCGGGAGGTAATCCACGCCCCGCGGAACCAAAGGCCCCGGGGGAAAGCGGGGGAGGGTTTTCCCCCAATTTCCACCCTCCCCCGTGAATAGATGTCAAACGCTTCAGTCGTCACCTGCCAGGTTCTCCAGGACGAAATCGAAGAGGTCCCCTATCACCTCGTTCTCCCTCCGCTCCGGGGCATTGGCGCAGGCGGAGAGCACGTCCATGTGGTTATAGCCCTTGATGATCTTGCCGTGGATGGGGACGGGGATGAACATGAAGGTCCCCTCGCTGATCACCCCCTGCTCGGCGATGAACTCTATCTTGGGAAGCCTGCTTGCCTCCTTTCCGTGCAGGAACTTTAGCCCGTACTTGATCGAGTTGGGGAAGAAGGCCGCCACCTGGTCCAGTATGAGGCGGGTGGAGAAGTACCACTCGGTAAGGTTGGTGGGCCCCCAGAAGATCATCCGGGCCACGTCGCGGATGTCGCTCACCTCGTTCTCCAGGTAGGTATAGGTGACCTTGCCCCCGGTGTCCTGGTACAGGGGATCCCCCGCGTCGCCGATCTCGTCGAAGTTCACCCAGTGGTAAAGGGGGCCCCTGCCCAGGTGCCAAGCGTCCGGGCCTGCGTCGTTGGCTATGAAGTAAGGTCCCTTTCCCATGAAGGACGAGAGTATGCTACCGATCACCGGTATGCCCGAAAGGGCGTTCGTCAGCGGAAAGGCCTTCTCCACCACCGCTCCTCCGGCCAAGAAACCCATACTGTTCTGGATCATCCCGATGGGGGCGAAGCTGTCGTCGAAAACCACTCCCAGCATGGCCTCGTTGGTGTAGCGGAAGTCGTTGAGGCGAGGCACCCCGTCCATGTAGGTCTGGAAGTCCCGGGAGTGCATGAAGCGCAGCAAAATCTCCATGGAATCGCTGTAGGGGACCTTGCGCAAGGCCGTGCATTCCTCGTCGGGGAAGAAATAGGCCAAGGCCGCCAAGGCCTCCAGCAGGGACATGGACTCCGCGTTGATCATGGGCATAGGTAGGATACGGTTGGAGCTGGGATCGGTGCGGAGCTGCTTGAGGAACTCGGCATAGGTGGCCTCGGTCATGTTGGCCAGTTGGTCATACAGGAACTTGGGGAGCAGCTCCAGGAAAGGCCGCACTATCTCGGGCATGGGGGTGACCACCGTGTCCAGCCCGAAGAGCCCGGCGCAATTGTTATAGCCCGCATCCTCGGTGGTGGCCGGGTCTCCGTCCAGGTCCCAGCCGGCGAACATGGAGGTCATGATGCCCCCCATGGAATGGCCACCCACGAACACCTTCCTCTTGCGGGTCTCCCGGTCGGGGACCATGTGCTGGATGACGGTGAACACGTCCTCGGTAGCCAGCTGGAGGCCGAACTCGGAGAGGAAGGGCACTTGCGGGTCCTTGAGCCAGCCGGCGAATTTCCTCCCGTTGACTTCCTTGCCCAGGTAGTAATAGTCGATCATGGCCTGGACGGCTTGCTCCTGGTTCATCTCACCGGACTTGAGCTTCTCCTCCACGTAATTGGCGCAGGAGAGGTCCTCCAGGTTGTTGGGTCGCCGGTCGATGGCCCAGACCTCGAGGTTCACCCCCCTCTCCTTGGCCATATACACCAGCTGGCGACCCAGGTACTCAAACCCGTTGGCCCCCTCCACCAGCCCGGGGAGCATGACCAGCATGGCATCGGTGGTCTCCGCATTGGTCCTGCTGTGGTCCCTCGGGTCCAGGGTACTACCGTCTGCGGGACGGAACCTCAGGAACTGGATGTGATCGCATTCCGGGGGTGGCGTCCCGTTGGTCCGGGGGGCGGGGCTGTATATCTTCTGCAAATCTACTGCCACCACCCGGTCCACGTCCTCCTGGGTATACGAGCGGGGCGCGCCGGGATGAGGCCCCTCGGGGACTGGACCTCCCGGCTGGTAACACCCGGGAAGGAGAAGAAGGATACAAAGACAAATCCCCGCCACCAGTAAGGTTTTCGGTCTCATCTTTCCCCCCTTTGCCTCCGAAGCCGTTCCCCTCACGAGCGGCTAAATTATACAGAGAAAACATACAATAAAGCAACATAAATTCGTTAAGGTTTGGTCAGGTCCTCGCGCCACGGGAAAGGCTCCGGCAGCCGGGGAGGTGTGAAAATCGGACTTCCCGTCACCCGGAACCACCTCCCCGGGGGATAACCTCGCGCCGGAAGGGGCCG
>JAPWVA010000191.1 GCA_028275245.1 Actinomycetota bacterium | reverse complement strand
GCCCGAGGAGTTGACCTTCCTGTAGGCAGGAAATCTCCGCTGGCACTCGGGGACTCGTTCCACGCAACTCGAGGCCGTCCAGTTCCAGTACCAACGGCCGGGAGTCCCGGAAATACCTGGTGAGAAGACAGGCCCGGTAACCCGCCCTTTCCTCCCTTCCCCGCCGGCTGGCATGCTTGGAGGGCTGTATGAACAAGACTTTGCCCTGTACTTCCTCCAGGCCGCGGAAGATATGCCTGGTCTCCCCCTCCCTCTCCAGGGCCACCACCAGGTCTGGCAAAAGGCGCCTCATCTTGGTCCGCTTGAGAAGCCCTGCCAGCGGCCCCTGTACCATGCCTGAGGTGTCCACCACCAGCAGGTCGTACCCCTTGCCCTCGGCCCAGGACAGGAGCCTGCCCCCCTTCTCCACCACCGAGCCCACGTCCCAGGCGGGGGACACGTAACCGAGAAAGGCCATGGCGGTGGGGAAGAGGATGTCGTCCCCCTCCTCCCAGGGAAGCTGCAATCCTATGCAACCAGGGGGGCCCACCGTGGACTGACCCAGGTCGAAGTCGAGAAACCCCACCCTAAGGCCCCTTTCCCAGGCCCAAGCGGCGATGCGCCAACAGAGCCAAGTCTTGCCGGAGTCGGTGGCCCCCACCAGCATGACCCTTCGCACCCTGCCGGACTCAAGCTTTTCCAGCAGGCACCCCAGGCCGGTATCGAAATCCAGGGTACCGCTCTCCTGGTTCATACGGTCCTCCCGAGAAAGTGTCCCTTCATCCCCTGCCCCTCTTTATTCAAAACGCCGCCCTTTTCAGTGGCAAGGTAGGCATCCCGAGCCGCGGCGACCGGCAAGGGTGAGATACCGGGGCAAAAGAGAGGGAGGGGACCAGGAGGGGGCGGGTCCAAGGATCCCCTGCTTTCCTCCTGCAGGGTATCCTCGGGCCCGTCTGAAAAGAACTTGATGACCGGTGCCCACTGCTCTCCGGTGGTGGGAAAACCCGGCCCCACAGACGGAAGCGGTACCCCGGGCCGCGGTTCCCTTCCCTTAAAACGGGCCCGGCTCCCGGTAATGAAGGGTTAAGGGATGGCGGGAGGGAAGCGGGGGCCCCGAGGTCCGCCAAGGGAAGGTTCTAAAGCCGCCCCGGAGGAGGCGACGTTCCCGTGGAGGTTCCCATTGCCCGCCACCGGCGCCTACTCTCCTACCAGGGGATCTTAGGGACCTGGCGAAGGCTGGGGCGCGCTATCATCCCTCCACTCCCCGGCACCCTCCCGGGTTGCCCCCCGGCGTTTGCTCAGGCACGGCACCCCCACGGACCTCCTTTCGACCCACCGGGGTATACTCCCGAATAGGGGAAGGCCCGCGGCGATCCGAGAGGCGGTACGTCCCTCGGGTCACCGCTGGCGAGAGTGGGAGTCCGTAGACGGGAACGGCGAAGGAAGGAGGGGTAAGATGCACCGGGTGGAAAAACTGGACCACGTCGGCTTCGCGGTGAAGGATAAGGGGCGAGCCCACCGATTCTTCACCGAGGTCCTGGGGGCGGTGGAGGTCATGGACATGGAATGGGGGGGATTCCGCTTCGCCTCCTATCTGATGGGCAGCGGCAGCATGCTCGAGCTCATCTATTCCGCGGATCCCAAGAACTTCGTCAATCGCTTCATCGAGAGGAGGGGTGAGGGCATCCACCACCTCACCTTCAAGGTAGCGGACATCGAGGCCACGGTGAAACACCTCCGCAGCCTGGGGTTGAACCCTTTCGACATCAACACCTCCAACCCCATGTGGAAGGAGTGCTACCTCCATCCCAGGGAGGCCTTGGGAACTCTCATCCAGTTCGCGGAGTTCCCGGAAGAGGAATGGGTCCGGCTCTACCAGCAAAAACAGGGTTAGAGGTTAAGTCCTCTGTGGACGTCGGCCTTACCAGGCAGGGGGAGGCTGGGCACCCCCGCGAGGCCGGGGGATCTTCCCCGAGCGGGCATTGTGCCGCGATTTCAATATATGCGGGGGAATTGTGGGAGTGCGGGGGAATTGTGGGAGCTTAAGTCCCTCCTCGGACTGTAATCCCCAGCGATCTCAACATATGCGGGGGAACTGCTCCCCGGAGGGCATCCTCAAGAGCCTCCGGGAGCCCAGAGTCGTCACCAGCACCACCTCGCCGGGCCTCCCCTCTCGGACCTGCCCTATTACCGCCGCCTCCCTGCCCAAAGGGTGGGAGCGCATGGCCTCCAGCACTCGGTCGGCACGCCCGGGATGAACGGCCGCCACCACCTTGCCCTCGTTGGCCATGAGCAGGGGGTCCAGCCCCAGCACCTCACAGACCGCCCGCACCTCCTCCCGCACCGGTATCCTATCCTCCCATATCTCCAGGGAGACGCTAGAGGCCACGGCCATCTCGGACAGCACGGCCGCCAGCCCGCCCCGCGTGGGGTCCCGCAGGGCGTGGACGCCCCCGGCCGCAAGCATCGCCTCCACCAGCGACGCCACAGGAGCGCAATCCGATTCCACCTGGACTTTCAGTTCCAATCCCTCCCTACAGCTGAGCACCGCCACCTCGTGGTCTCCCACGAAACCGTTTATGAGCAACAGGTCCCCCGGCTCAGCCCGAGAGATGCTCACCTCCAGTCCCTCCCCCACCAGGCCCACGCCCGCCGTGTTTATGTAAAGGCCGTCGGCCTGTCCCCTGCCCACCACCTTGGTATCGCCCGCCACTATGATCACCCCCGCTTCCCGGGCCCACTCGGCCGCTGAGCATAAGACCCGGCGCAAAGTCTCCAGGGGAAGGCCCTCCTCCAGGATGAGTCCCAGGGTCAGGTAGAGGGGGCGGGCGCCTCTCATGGCCAGGTCGTTCACCGTCCCGCATACCGCCAGCTTTCCAATATCGCCGCCGGGGAAGAAGGGAGGCTGTACCACGAAGGAGTCGGTGGTGAGGGCCAGCCTGCCGGAAGGAAACTCCAGGAGGGCGGCGTCCTCGGCGCTCCAGGGGGAACCCCCGCCCAGGGCGGGGAAAACCACCTCCTCCAGGAGGTCCATCATCTTCCTGCCGCCGCTCCCGTGGGAGAGGGTGATCCTTTCCTCCACCTTCTCACCATCTCCTTCCCTAAAAACCCCCAGGCGCCCCACCAATGAGGAACCACCGGAAACCCCGTGAAACCCCGCCGTTCCTACAGGATGGAACCATCCTTTCCCATATTCCCCTTTTTAACCGGCACTGCAGCGGGACTCAGCGCCCGACTTCCTCCCCGAAGCCTATCCCGCCCCGGAGCCCTCGTACCCGCCCCCGGAGCCCTCGTAAAGGTAATAGGAGGCGCACGTCCCCTCGCTGGATACCATGCAAGGCCCCACGGGCGAATCCGGGGTACAGACGCGGGCAAAGAGGGGGCACTCGGTGGGTCTGATCCTCCCACAGAGAACGTCCCCGCAGCGGCAACCCCGCTCGCCCGGGGCAGGGGGCACTTCCACCTCCCAAAGGGAGGCGTCTTGCTCAGCGAACTCCTCCCGGAGCCGGAGCCCGCTATCCTCTATGAAGCCAAGCCCCCTCCATTCCGCCCCGCAGGGCTCGAACACCGCCTCCATGATCTCCACGGCCCTGGGATTCCCCCCCGGCCTCACCGCCCGGGAATACTCCACCTCCACCCTGGGCTCTTCCATGGTCATGAGCAAGTAAACGGCCCTGAGGACGTCGGCCGGCTCGAAGCCTGTGAT
>JAPWVA010000190.1 GCA_028275245.1 Actinomycetota bacterium | reverse complement strand
CCTTGGGGGTGGATCCCGATGCCGCTTTCCAGGCTCTGGGATGTTTTCAAGGCGTGAGGAGGAGGTTCCAGTTAGTCGACGAGGTCGGTGGCATAAGGTTCGTCGACGATTACGCCCACCATCCTACCGAGATCAGGGCGGTCCTCCGCACCGCCCGCCAGGAGGGCTTTCGGCGCGTGGTATGCCTTTTCCAGCCCCACAGGTACAGCCGGGTTTCGGTCCTCTGGAGGGAGCTGGGGGAGGCCCTGGGGGAGGCGGACCTGGTGCTACTCACCGAGATATACCCCGCCGGGGAAAGGCCCATCCCCGGGGTGGATTCTAAGCTGGTGCTGGACGCACTGCTGGAGGAAAAGCCACAATGTCAGGTCGTTTTCCTGCCGGAGAGGGCGACGGTGGGGGAGTACGCCGCCCGCTTCCTGAGACCAGGTGACTTGGTGGTGGTGATGGGGGCGGGAGATATATCGCAGTGCGCCCACGAGCTGCCCAGGCTGTTGAGGGAGGGCAGAGGGGCGACGGCCCAGGGCCTTCGCCGGTGAGCCATGGAAAAGCACCGCTTGGCGGCACTTATCTCCGGCGCCATCAAGGGTAGGGTGAGGGTTGACGTGCCCATGGCCTCTCTCACTACCTTCCGCGTGGGAGGTCCCGCTGATGTGCTGGTGGAGCCCTTGGGAACGGAGGACCTACTCCGACTGGCCGACTTGTTGGGGTGTTGGAACGTGAAGGTGGAGGTGGTGGGCAGGGGTTCCAACATTCTGGTGGCGGACCGCGGGATAAGGGGAGTGGTGGTCCGCGTGGGGCAGGGAATGGGCAGAATCCGGTTTGAAGGTAGATCTATAGTGGAAGTTGAATCTGGTTGCTCCCTCAACCGATTGGTGAGGGAGACGGTGAGGAGGGGCCTGGGGGGAATGGAAAGGCTTATGGGCATCCCCGGCTCTCTGGGGGGAGCAGTTAGGATGAACGCCGGTGCCTTCGGCCAGGAGGTGGGAGACTTGCTGGAGGAGGCGTTCCTATTGAGGTTAGGGCCCGAAGGGTGTGATGGCGTCTATGTGAAGAGGGCAGTCGATCTCAAAATGCGCTACCGTGATTGCGACCTGGAAAGAGGAGAAATGTTTGTAAAGTTCAGGTTTAGGTTTATAGAAAGTGAGAGGGAGGAACTGGTGCGGAGCATGAAGTGGGCGATGGCCGAGAGAAGGCGGAAGCAACCCCTGGATTGGCCATCAGCGGGGAGCGTTTTCAAGAACCCTCCTGGGATTAGCGCCGGGGAGCTCATCGATAGATGCGGGTTGAAGGGCAGGAGGGTGGGTGACGTAATGGTCTCGGAGAAACATGCCAATTTCATCATCAACCTCGGTAAGGCGACCGCTTCCCAGGCAAGGTACTTGATGGAGATGGTCAAGGAAGAGGTCCTCGAGAGGTCGGGGGTGCTACTGGAGGAGGAGGTCCGCCTGGTGGGTGATTGGGGGGATGCGGATTGAAGGTGGCGGTGCTCATGGGAGGGATGTCCTCGGAGCGGGAGGTTTCCCTCCGTTCCGGCAGGGCGGTAGCCGATGCCCTGCGGAAACTCGGCCACGAGGTCCGGGAAGTGGACCTGGGCGAGGATGCCGTGCTCAGCCTGCACGGCCTCAAGGGGTGGGCGGACGTGGCCTTCGTGTGCCTGCACGGCCGGTGGGGCGAGGATGGCACAGTCCAGGGCACCCTGGAGCTCTTGGGCATCCCCTATACCGGTTCCGGGGTGTTGGCCAGCTCCCTGGCCATGAGCAAGAGCACCGCCAAGGAAGTCCTGGCGGCGAAGGGCGTGCCCGTCCCCAGGGGAGTGACCGGTAGGGTGGAGGGGGACGGGGGAAACCGAGAAACCCTACTGGAGGAGGTGGAAAGGGAGGTGGGATACCCTTGCATCGTCAAGCCGGACCGCGAGGGGTCCACCGTGGGAACCGTGGTGGCCAACGATAGGGAGGAGTTGGCCCGGGGTCTTGAGGAGGCCTCCCTTTACGACGAGATGGTGGTGGTAGAGGAGTTCATACGGGGAAGGGAGTTGACGGTGGGCATCCTGGGCCTTCATCCCAGGCCCCTTCCCGTTTTGGAGGTCATACCTTCTCACCGGATCTATGATTACCAGTGCAAGTACACGCCAGGCAGGACCCGGTATCTGGTACCTGCCCCCCTACCAGGGGAGGTGGCGGCCCGGTTGCAGGAGCTCGCCCTCCGGGCCCACCGGGCCCTGGGATGCGAGGGGATATCCCGGGTGGATTTCATCCTGGATGGGGAAGGACGTGCATTCTGCCTCGAGGTCAACACCATTCCCGGGATGACCGAGCTAAGCCTGGTCCCCAAGGCGGCACAGGCTGCGGGACTGGGTTTTGAGGAAGTGGTGGCCGAGGTGCTCTCCTCAGCCCGACTGAAACTTCCCGCGAGGAGGGGGAATTGAGAGAACGCGGCCGGGAGTGGGCGGAGCGATGGCACGAAGCCAGCCCACGCCCCAGGCGGGGCCCGGGGTA
Source organism: Actinomycetota bacterium (assembly GCA_028275245.1). Lineage (GTDB taxonomy): Bacteria > Actinomycetota > Geothermincolia > Geothermincolales > RBG-13-55-18 > JACVJK01. The sequence continues at coordinate 1,220 of JAPWVA010000190.1, read as the reverse complement.
CGGCAAGAAGGTGGTGCCTTACGAGGAATTTCTGCGCCGCCGCAGAAGCAGGCACCACTGGGGGACTCCCTCGCCGGGCTGGAGGTGGGGACGTATAGGGGCCCGCGAGCTCTGGGAACGGGGAGAGACCTCCTGGCCTGGGGAGGAAGATGGATCTCGCCGGTCCTTTCGGGTGAGGACGGAGCCGCCCAAGGAAAGTAATATCCCTGGCAAACCGTCCAGTAGCGCTTTCGGATCCACCTTCTCACCGCGCCGGGCGGAGCGGTCCAGCCGGGAATCGGCGGGAAAGAGAATGGTGGCCCGCCTATCCGTGGGCTTGCTTCTCCTTGTCTCCCTGGTGGCCTTGGCCTGGGTTTACTTTTTCAGCGGGATGGTATCCGTCCGCCGTTTCGAGGTCTGGGGTGCCAAGGAACTCGAACCGGGCTATATCGTGGCCCTCTCGGGCATACGGGAGGGGACCAACCTGTTCCGGGTGGACACGGAAGGGGCTCGGAAAACCCTCCTCACCGAGCCCCGGATACGGGAAGCGGTGGTGAAAAGGAAGTTTCCGGACACGGTGGTCCTGCAGGTGAAGGAAAGAGAGCCCCTGGCTTGTCTTCCCCAGAACGGACTGTTCTTCCTGGTCGACGGGGAGGGAATGGTCTACGCTTCCTGCGGGCAAAAACCCCAAGGGGCGGTGGAGCTACGCCTTTCCCCGGCACCTACCCTTTACGCCGGGAGGGAGCTGGACGACCTGGGGGCCCGGCAAGTTCTGGAGGCGTTGAAGGGCGCCCCCGGCCTGGCCGCCATGGCCGAGGCGGCGGGACGGGAGGAGAGGGGGATCTACTTGAATTGCCAGGGGGTCAAGGTGATCTTGGGAGATGTTCAAGACCTGCAACGCAAGGAGAGCATAGCCTTGGGAGCGCTGAAGACCGCAGCCGCCAGGGGTGAGGTGCTGGATTACGTGGACGTGAGGCTCCCCGAACACCCGGTGTGGAAGCCCAGGGGTTGAAAGGCGCGGAGTGTTTCTGCTGGATTTCCCGGAAAGTGGCCGGATAAGGATGATCGCCGGGGCCAAAGAACCCAAAGGGTTCCCCCCAGCATACCGCCGTGCTATAATTGCCATAAATTAGAACCTTATGTTTATGCTGATTATATTAGTATAACCATAAAGTTTATATTTAATCAAGTATGTCGGAGGGTTTTCATGCCGGTTTGGGAAGAGGACTTCGAGGCGATCC
>JAPWVA010000189.1 GCA_028275245.1 Actinomycetota bacterium | reverse complement strand
AGGCCCAGGTCCTTCATCTCCCGCATGAGCATCCGGGCCAGCTCGCCCTCGTGCAGGCTCTCGCTGTCCACCGCGGTGAGCCGTAGGAAATATTCCAGCAGGGCCTCCTCCAATGCCATCACCTCCAGCTGCCAGGGATCCGCCGCTGAGGTACAGCCCCATTCATGCCAACGCCCCCTCAGCCCGGGGAAGCCCGTCCCTACCTACGGTATCCGACCCTCAACCCGATCACCCCCCGGCGAAAACCGTCCACGCCCCCCGCAGGCACCGAACCCATGCCATGCCCCATATCCCCACCGGCCCTCCGCTCCCTTGCGAAAAGGCACTAACCCCAGCAGGACGGGTCCCGGGGAGAACGGGGCCGGGTTATGCCCTGGGGGTCTCCTCAAATCTCCTCGCCTACCACCCTCAGCTCGGGCTTCTCTCCCCGCGCTGCCTCCCTCCCAGCCATCCTGTGTCGCAGCGCGGCCCCGACGAACTCCCGGAAGAGGGGGTGGGGACGGTTGGGACGGGACTTGAACTCGGGGTGGAACTGGCACGCCAGGAACCAGGGATGGTCCTGTCTCTCCACTATCTCCACCAGCTTGCCATCAGGGGAGAGGCCCGAGAACACCACCCCCGCCTTCTGGAGGATGGATCGGTAATGGTTGTTCACCTCGTACCGGTGGCGGTGCCTCTCGTAGACCACCTCTTCCCCATAACACCTGTGGGCCAGTGACCCCTCCATCAAACGGCAAGGATAGAGTCCCAGGCGCATGGTGCCCCCCATCTCGTCCACGTCCCTCTGGCCAGGAAGGAGGTCTATCACCGGGTCGGGGGTGGTGGGATCGAACTCGGAGCTGTTGGCCTTCTCCAAGCCGCACAGGTTTCTGGCCGCCTCTATCACCGCGCACTGGAGGCCCAGGCATATGCCGAGGAAGGGCACCCCCCTCTCCCGCGCGAAACGCACCGCCTCCAGCTTGCCGTCTACCCCACGCACCCCGAAGCCGCCGGGCACCAGTATTCCGTCCGCATCTCCCAGGACATCCTCCACATTGCCGGCATGGAGGTCATCGGAGGCCACCCACCTTATCCCCACCTGGGTGGAGTGGGCGAAACCCCCGTGTTTGAGGCTCTCGATGATAGAGATGTAGGCATCGGGCAGGTCCACGTACTTACCCACGATGGCCACGGTAACCTCCTGGTCGGCCGCCTTGATGCGCCGCACCATCTCCTCCCACTCGGAGAGGTCCTCCTCGTGGCCCCCCAGGCCCAGGCGCCTGGCCACGTATTCCCCCAATCCCTCCCTCTGCAAGAGCAACGGAACTTCGTAGATGCAGTCCACGGTGGGTGCGGATATGACCCCCTCCACGTCCACGTCGCAGAGGAGGGAGATCTTATCTTTGAGTTCCAGGGGGATCTCCCGGCTGGAACGACAGATGATTACGTCCGGCTGGATCCCTATGGAACGCAACTCCTTGACGCTGTGCTGGGTGGGCTTGGTCTTCAGCTCCCGAGTGGTCTCCAAGTAGGGGACCAGGCTCACGTGGACGTAAAGTACGTTCTCCTCCCCCACGTCCTTCTTGAACTGCCTTATGGCCTCCAGGAAAGGTAGGCTCTCTATGTCGCCCACCGTGCCCCCTATCTCCGTGATGACCACGTCGACCTCGCTGGAGCGGGTGAGCCTCAGGATGCGCTCCTTTATCTCGTTGGTGATGTGGGGGATCACCTGGACCGTCCCTCCCAGAAACTCCCCCTTCCGCTCTCGGGAGATGATGGACCAGTAAATGCTCCCGGTGGTCACGTTGTTCTCCCGGCCCATGTGCTCATCCACGAAGCGCTCGTAATGGCCCAAGTCCAGGTCGGTCTCGGCCCCGTCGTCGGTGACGAAGACCTCCCCGTGCTGGAAAGGGTTCATGGTGCCCGGATCCACGTTGATGTAGGGGTCCATTTTCTGGAGGGTGACCCTCAGGCCTCTGGCCTTCAGCAACCTCCCCAGGGAAGCGGCAGTTATACCCTTCCCCAGGGAAGAGGTGACGCCACCGGTAACGAAGATGTATTTCACCGGCATATCAATACCTCCCCGCATCTACCCCACCTCACCCCTGCCTTCTCCGCCGGGCCAGCTTCTTCCTTCCGACGCGATGCGACACGGAAAAACTTAGAGGCGACGGACCTCTCCTGACCCGTCGCCCCGCAGCTCTTTCCATTCCATCGTGGTCCAGTATAAGGCAACCCAGTAACCTCCATCAACGAGCCAGTCTGGGCCATCCCGTCCCGTCGGCGAGGGGCACCGCGCCCCCGGTGCCGCAAGGGCTTTCACGGTCGGGCCCCGGACACCCGGGGCAACACCTCGTACAGGGCCGATCCCGGAGCCCCATGCCCCCTCCTATCCTTGCCGTCCTCCGCCCTTCCCCGCGCCCCCTCGGAGCAGGGCCAGGGCATACCCCCTGCCCGGTGACAGCAGGAGGGACGCCAGGAACAAGGCGAAGAGCACCAACACTATGGACGCCCCGCTGGCCACATCCAGGCGGTAGGAGACGTAAAGGCCCGCCACCACGGAGATGACCCCGGCCAGTTGAGCCACGGCCACCACGCCCCGGTAGTTCCGGGACCACTGCAGTCCCACTGCGCAGGGGAAAACCAGCAGCGCCGAGACCAGGATCACGCCTACCAGCTTGATGGAGATCACCACCACCAGGGCGAGGTTCACCAGAAAACCGGCGTAGATGGGATCCACCGCTATTCCGCTGGCCCTGGCCGTCTCCTCGTCGAAGGTTATGAAGAGCAGTTCCTTGTAGAACAAAGCCAGATACAAAAGGGAAAGGGCTCCCAGCGCCAGGATCAGGAGGAGGTCCGAAAACTCCAGCCCCAGCAGGCTCCCGAAGAGGTAGGCCATGAGGTCCACGTTATAAACCCGGGCCCAACGGATGACCACCAAGCCCAGGGCCATGGAGGTAACCAGCAACATGCCGATGACCGCGTCCTCGTGGAGCCTCCCCCTCCTGCCGGTGGCCCATATGCCCAGGGCCACCAGACAGCAGAAGCCGGCTGCGGTGGCCAGGGGATTCACCCCCAGGGCGAGCCCCAGGGCCACCCCGCCGAAGGCGGCGTGGGAGATGCCCATGCCGGCGAAGGCCAGCCGCCTCACCACCACGAAGAAGGAGAGGGGTCCGCAGACCATGGCCATCACCACGCCCCCCACCAGGGCCCTTACCATGAAGGAATATCCCAGCATCTCAGCGACCCTCCCCTCCGGCCATCCTGCTTACCGCCTAAGGCTTTCCCCGGTGGCACCACCCCTCCCGGCCTTCGGGTCCACCGGCGCGGGCCGCCCCTTAACCCGGGAGCCGGCCCAGCCGATCCTCATCCTCCCGCTCCCGGTCCCACGCCCAAGCCGGATAGGAAGTCGAATTCACACCGGTAAACCTCCTTAAGCCTCTCACTCCCCAGCACCTCGGAGGGCCTGCCGTGGAGGTGCATGGTCTTGCGAATGCACACCAGCTCGTCAGCGTAGCGTGAGAGAACTCCTAGGTCGTGGGAGACCAAAACCACGGTGAGTCCCTTTTCGTCCTTGAGGCTCGCTATCAGGCTCAGGAGGGACTCCTGGGCCTCCAGGTCCAGCCCTGCGGTGGGCTCGTCCAGCAGCAGGACCCGGGTCTCCAGGCACAGGGCCCGGGCTAAGAAAGCCCTCTTCTGTTGTCCTCCGCTCAGCTCCCCTATGGGCCGGCGCTCCAGGCCCTTCAAGCCCAC
>JAPWVA010000188.1 GCA_028275245.1 Actinomycetota bacterium | reverse complement strand
ACCTTTTCAAATTTGCCCTTTCCGCTGGCCGCGGGCGTTTGCGGTGGAGGAGGGGCGGTCTGAGACCGCGCCGTGGGGCAGGTTGCGGATGGTCAAGGCGCCGGCGCTGCAAGTTCCGTTGGGATGGTGTGGCTCACGGCCGGGACCGATGCACGGCTCGTCGGTCTCCCTTGCCCGGGGCAGTCCCAGGGGGAGTTTTCGAGTGGGGGTGGGAATCGGAGCCCTCACGGGGGAGCGCAAGGCGTTTTAGGGTTCGTCATGACGGTCCGGGTGGTGTGGGAGAGCCGTCACCCCCAGCTTGGGAACCCGGGCCCCGGTCCTCCATCGCCCGAGGTCAGCCGGGGCAGGGAAGGTACCGCACCGGGCAGGTGCCAGGAGGCCGGAACCTACAGGTTCGCGGATATGAACCTACCGGTTCGCGGATATGAGCGGGTACTGAACCGCGGCCTCAACTCGACCCGGCTGGACCTTTCCCGAGGTCAGCGGGCCCGCCTTCCAGCGGAGGGTTAGCGCACTCGGAGGTATCTCCCCGCAGCTTGGAGAGGCCGTGGGGAAGGGCGGGCAGTATCACCTCCAGATTTTCTCGGGCTCCTCGGGGGCTTCCAGGCAGGTTGACTATCAGGGTGCCCCCCCGGATGCCGCAGACCGCCCGCGATAGCATGGCGTGTGGGGTCTTGGGCAGCGAGGCAGCGCGCATGGCCTCCGCCATCCCTGGGACCTCCTTCTCGATGACCCGGAGGGTGGCCTCCGGGGTCACATCCCGGGGGCTGAGGCCCGTTCCCCCCGTGGTGAGCACGAGGTCCACCCGCAGCTGGTCGGCGAAGCGGACCAGGGCGTCCGCCACCTCGTCCAACTCGTCCGGCACCAACTCCCGTTCCACTACGGCGAAGCCCTGGGCCTCCAGCATCTCCTCCAGGACCTTGCCCGAGAGGTCCTCCCTTTCCCCCCGGCTCCCTCGGTCGCTCACGGTGATTATTCCAGCCAAAAATAGGCCGATTTCCTCCCTCTCCACCGGCCTCACCGTATCGCCCGCGGTCACCTCCCCTCCCCGAAGGACACGGGCGAATATCCCTTCCCGGGGCATGATGCAATCCCCGGCGGCGTAATAGATGGCGCAGCGGTCAACGCACTCCTTGCCCACCTGGGATACCTGGAGGAGGGCCTCCTTGCCCACCAGGAGGAGGTCGCCCACGCGCAGCGACGATAGGTCCAGGCCCTCGGTGAGGATGTTCTCGCCGAAGGCCCCCGGCTTGAGGTCGGTGAGGCCCCGGGTCCTCATCTTCTCCACGCTTTCCTCCGCCAGGAGGCTGACCTGCCGGTGAGCGAAGCCGGCATGGGCATCCCCCTCTATCCCGAGGCGGGGGACCAATCGTACGGAGGGCACCTCCCACTTTTGCACGTGCTTGCGGTCGCTGATGCAAACCGCCTTGACCTTGCCGGCCGTCCTCCCGCTCAAGCCCCTCCCTCCTTTCCGGGAGTCTGCCCTGGATCACACGGTCCAGGCTGGGGGGATGATTGGTCCCCCGGAGGACCACCTTCCCTGGTGAAGTGACCGGATCGCCCGCCCTTCTTCTCCAGGAGCGCTATCTCGGATATGTGCATGGACCGGTCCACCGACTTGCCCATGTCGTAGACGGCGAGGGCGGCCAATGCCGCTCCCACCATGGCCTCCATCTCCACCCCGGTGCGGTCGGTGGTACGGGCGGTGACCGTGATGATGAGGGATGGGTTCTCCGCTTCCGCCTCCAGTTCCACCTCCACCCCGGTGAGGGCGATGGGGTGGCACAGGGGGATCAAGTCGGGGGTCCTCTTGGCGCCCATGATGCCGGCGATGCGGGCCACCGAGAAGACATCCCCCTTCTTCAACCCGGCACTGAGCATGAGCTCCAGGGTTTGCCGCTCCATCCTGACCACTGCCCGGGCCCTGGCCTCCCGGGCCGTGGCCTCCTTGGCGGTGACGTCCACCATCCTCACCTCTCCCCCGGGGGATAGGTGGGTCAGGCCGGACCCTTCGTCCTCGGGTTGTAGCTTCCTGTTATCCATTGCTGGCCTTTTACCATGCCCGGATCCCATTTCCCCGTTTGCTGGCGGCGCTACCAGCTTCGGCCTCTCCGCGCCGGGTCATCCGCAGGGAGAGAATTCCGCACCCACTAAGACCAATCCACTAAGACCAATCCTACGGCCAAGGCCCGCCGTCTTCGTCATACTTTCCCTGGGGCCCTCGGGTACCCGGTGTACACCGTGTCCTCGATACCGGAAGGCCCGCCGTCTTCATCATACTTTCGCTAGGGCCGGTCCTTTCCCGCCACTTCCCGCCCCAGCGGCCCCAGTTTTACTTCTTTCCCGTGGCCTGATTCGGTTGCTCGCCGAGGCTGGTTCCGAGAAAACCTGGGGAACCGGGGCGGTTTTTCGCCCCCGGGTTTCCTCCCCGGGGAGACATGATACTCCCTGAGGAAGCTTTAGCCTCGGTGGGTGTTCATCCCCCCACCTGGAACATGGCCCGCGAGGGGTTGGCCGCCCATTCCCGGCCACTTCCCTTGCGTCCCAGGCATGACCTGATGCTTTCCAGTATATCCCCCTCGGAGGCGCCGGACCTCAATAGCGACTTAATATCCACCTCCTCGGGGGAGAAGAGGCATGATTTCAGCATGCCGTCGGCGGTGAGGCGCATGCGGTTACAGTTCCCGCATATGTGGGAGCTCACGGGGGAGATGAAGCCCAGTGTCCCCCGAGCGCCGGGGAAACGGAAGTAAACGGCAGGCCCGGCACCGGGCGGGGGAGGTGCCTCCTCCAGGGGTCCCAAGGCTTCCAACTTCTTCCTGATGGACTCGGAGGAGACGTATAGGTCAGGATCGCAGGCGCCACAGGGGCTCATGTACTCGATGAAACGCACGTGTACCGGGAGCCGCCATGCCAACTCTGCGAAGCCCTCCACCTCCTCGTTGACGTGCTTCAACGTGACCACGTTGACCTTCACGGGGTCGAGCCCTTCCTCCAGGGCCGCCTCCAGGCCCTCTAGGGCCCTATTCAATTCCCCTCCCCGGGTGATCATCCTGTACTTCTCCCGGTCCAGGGAGTCTATGCTTATGTTGACCCTCCGTAGGCCAGCCCGGCGCAACTCCCCGGCGTGTTCGGCCAGCAATGTGCCGTTGGTGGTCAGGGATAAATCGAGGTTTGGATGGCGGGAGGCCAGCTCGCCCACCAGGCAGGGCAGGCCCTTCCTAACCAGGGGCTCGCCCCCGGTAAGGCGCACCTTGCCGATCCCCGCTCGGGCCGCCACGCCCACGAAGCGCAGTATCTCCTCGTAGGTGAGGATCTCCTCGTGGGAAAGCCGGGGCACCCCCCCTGGCGGCATGCAATAGATGCAACGCAGGTTGCACCGGTCGGTGACGGAAACCCTAAGATAGTCGATCCTCCGGGCACGGGAATCCTTTAGCAAGGGTCCCTCCGTTCTGACTCGCCCGCCGGGATCGCGTGGACCATGGCTTCCCCTTTCCCAGGCAGGCCTTGCCTCAAGAGCGCAAGGTAAAGTTTATCTCAAGTGGAGGAAGGGGGCCATTGCCGGTTTGCGGCGGGAGAATCGGGGCTACGGGATTGACCTAGGTCCATCGCGATGACTCGAGTGGCCTGCAAAACGGTAGAAGGCAGCGATGGAAGGGGGTGCGACGGGGGTTCTTGGCTTCCTGTCTTGCCTCTTGCTGATCGGAGTGGCGGGATGAGTTTGCCGGCCACGC
>JAPWVA010000187.1 GCA_028275245.1 Actinomycetota bacterium | reverse complement strand
CCGCGCCATCTCCCGCCCCTTCCCCGCAAGGCCCTCACCCGCTGGCTTTGCCATCCTTGGGGGCCCCGTTTATATAACCCCCCCTTTCCGCCCCGGACCACCCGAAACCGTCCCCTCCCCCTTGCCACAAAAAAATTTTCCCTTTCTCGCCATGAGGTGCTTTTTTCCTCTTGACAAGCTGTGAAGGGGGATGGTATTTACTAGGCCTAACTTGGGCTTGTGGCCATGGGGTGAGAACCATAAAGTTTTGGGTTGATCTTGAGGGAGCGATGGTGTAGACTTGCCCAAACGGTTTGGGGCATCATTTTTGGGGTGATTTGAGGAGAAAGGAGGTGGTGCAAAGGAGATCCCGGGTTTGATGGCTTGGTTGGGGTGATTGGCCCAGCGTCCTTCGAGGCGATTGCGGCAAGGCGAGCCGAGCCACGGGCAAGAGAAGGTGATCCTGGCCAAGGGAGAGTAAAGGAGGTTGAGGGATGGGTAGAGAAGGCAGAGCGAGTTTCGGAAAAAAAGACGGTAAAGGAGGTGTAAGGATGAGGAAAAAATGGGCTTATGGTCTTTTGGCGTTTCTGATGGCTCTGGGCATGGCCCTACCAGGGGCCTTCGCCCAAGAAGAGAAAGCGGTCATGACGGTGACTCCCCTTAATTGGGGCTTTGAGGGTTCCTTCCCCGGACCAACACCAACAGGCGTTGGCTGGGGCGATTGCGACGTGGCGGTGCCCCCGCCCACGCCGCCGGCTTGTACCAATCCCGCTGCCAGGTTGTGGGATTACGTCGTCGTCTCCACGGACATCCCGGGCGCCACGCCTCACGGGGGTCTTTCCATGGGCGGTTTTCACACGGATTGGGCCCATCCCAATTTGACTGAAGACTTGCGTTCGCCCAGATTTAAGATTCCGGCTGGAGCGGTGGGTCCCAAACTGACCTTCTGGTTCTACCACTATTGCGACGGCCCTCAGGACTCTCCGATGGACGACAACGACGGGATCCAAGTGTACGTTTGGGACCAATTAACGACTACTTGGGTCCAGGAACTTCCCGCCGCGGGCTGGCTGGGTCGCTGCCAGCTGAACAAGTCCGGCTGGGATCAGAAGGTGGTCGACCTGAGCTCTTATGCGGGAAACGACCCTGTATATGTCAGATTTAAAGCCAGGGACGCAAGCCCCGGAGGCCCCTATCCCGATAAGGACTACGACATATTGATAGACGATGTGGTTGTGGAGTGGATATGCCCAGACACATTGAGCATAGTCACGGACACCCTTCCTCCGGCTTTGGTCGGGTTCACCTGGAGCGCCGACATCAAGATTAGCCCGGCCTTGCCCGGAGCCGGCCCAGGCAATGTTTCAGTCACTGGATTGCCTTGGGGAGCTACTAAATCCGTCAACCTAGCGGGCGACACCATTACGATAACGGCTGCAGCCCCAGCCACCCCTGCGGATGTGGGTACGTACAAGGTGACAGTTACTGTGGATGACGATTACGTTGGAGGAAGCCAGTGCAGGGTGATTTCAAAGACGTTCGATCTTGCAGTTCAGCCCTTCAACTGCTCCGGAGTGCAGCTCAAGGCCACACCAGCAAGCGGGGTACTTCCATCGGGAACTGCAGGTCTTGGACCTTACACGCAAGCCTTCAGTCCGGCTGGATCGATAAACGCCACTGATCCAATAACGATGAGCAAGGCCTCGGGCGTGGTGCCTCCTGGTCTCTCCTTCACGGCTGGCGCTGTCGGGCCCCCGCTTGTGCCCCTCACCCTTACAGGCACGCCTACTAATCCCGGTGTGTTCACTTTCACTGCCAACGTGAAGGATGCGAACAGTTGTGTCTCCCAGGTCGGACCTTACACAGTTAATGTTTCAGGCACTTGCGGCACGTACGCCCTCTCTGACCTGGCGAGCTCCACAGGGCAGGCTGGGCAGCCATTCAGCCAGGCTATCGGTGTGACCTTTGCTCCTCCAGCCGCCATACCAACCGCTGTGCCAGTTCCACCTTACAGCTTCACGTACTCGGGCAGTCTGCCTCCAGGGCTCACCCTTTCCCAATCGGCTGACGGCTCCGCAGCCTTGTTGAGCGGCACGCCAACTGCGGCTGGAACTTACACCTTCACGGTCACGGCAACGGATGCTGGAGGAGTGTGCAAGGGCTCCAAGAGCTACACCGTTACCATCAACCCGCCGCCTTGTGGCACGATCACCATCACACCGGCTGACCTCGGTTCCCTGAAGGTGGGTCAGGCTGTGAATGTGGATCTGGATGCAAGTGGTGGGACGGCGCCTTACACCTTTAGCGCTACAGGGCTGCCTGCCGGCCTGAGCATCAATGCCAGCACCGGCGTCATAAGCGGCACGCCCACAACGGCCGGCCCCTACAGCGTGACGGTCACGGTGACGGACGCTCTCGGTTGCACCGGCACCAAGACGTACACTGGCACCGTCGCGCCTGCCTCTGCGCCAGTGAGCATAACGAGCATCGAGAAGGCGCCCGTATATGGGTTCAAGCTGGATGTGAAAGGGTCCGGCTTCCAGAGCGGGCTCACGGTGAAGATTGGAAGCACCACTTGGACCAATTACGTCTACAAGAGCTCGAGCTGGATCAGGCTGAGGGGCACCGGCCTCAAGGCCCTCTTCCCGAAGGGGGTGCCGGTCACGGTGACGGTCACGAACCCTGACGGAGGGACGGCCAGTTACACTTACACTAGACCGTAGGGCTCTATAGCTCGAATAAAAGGGGGCCTCGAAAGGTCCCCTTTTTTTGTGCCCGCGTTGGGGGATCGAGAAGTCCGCGGGGTCATGGACACGGCGGTGCCCCGGCGGGGTGGCGATTTCTTGCGGCGGTATCCGCCCTTTCAAAGTGTTGGGGCTTTTTTTGGAGAAATGCGCCCCGCCGGTGCGGAAAGCAGGGCCGGATGCAAGTCCATGAAGACGGCCCTGGGCCGTAACCCCCGGGGAGCGCTAGGTGCCGGTTTTCTTCGAGGGGCGCGGTCTTTGCGCCAGGGTGGCAAGGCCGGATGCAAACGCGGGGTAGGGCATGATGGTCAAAGGCAAACCAACACCCGGTGGCCTAACGGGGACATGCCCGGGTGAAGCCAATTCCCTCACCGCGGGCGTGCGGAGCCCGCCCCTCCGCGGGGAGGGCCATCGAGGGCAAGATGGCCTTGCGGAGGAAGGCCCGGGGATGGCGCGAGAGGCGTTTTTCTCGGAGGGATGTGCTCTGCGCGTCCGCGTCGGAAGGCCGTACGCACGCCGAGGCATTCCATTTCCACCACATGCGTTGACGATGACCAGGTGGCCAATAGGAGGCAACGTTGGAGTTGGCGTTGTGCCTTCCTTGTGGGCGTGCGGAGCCCGCCCCTCCGCGGTGGGGCTAGCCTAGGACGCATGGCCTTGCGGGAAAACCTGGAGATAATGCGGAGGGCGATTTTCTTGGAGGGGCGCACTCTGTGCGTCCGCGTGGGGAGGCCGTACTGGAGCCGAGGGATAACATGATCACGGAGGGGCAAACCAACGGCCGGTGGCCTAATGGGGCAATCCCCCGGTGGAAGCAAGGTTTCGCTCGCGGGCGTGCAGAGCCCGCCCCTCGGCGAAACCGGGACCCCATAAGGAGAATCCGCGGCTTCAAAGGCGACATGCATCGGTAAGGCGTGATGCGGATATTGCGGGCGTGCGGAGCCCGCCCCTCCGGGGGGTGGGCAAGCCAGGGTCGGATGGGCTAACCGGGAGAACCCGGAGATCACGCGAGCGGCGTTTTTCTCGGAGGGACGCACTCT
>JAPWVA010000007.1 GCA_028275245.1 Actinomycetota bacterium | reverse complement strand
CGTCCTCCGGCAACTTCTTCCGGAGTTCCAGGATGATATGTTGTCCTATGGAGCCGCCCATGCCGTCTATCACCGCGATCTTCATGGCAGCCTCCCCGTAAAACCCTATTCCGGCATCCTTGGCCCCAGTCTTCCGACGGGGGCCTTCAAGGTGACCCGTTCTCAGAGCCAGTCCCGGAACTCCTCCTCGAGGGCGCCCTTGGGTCTGGCGCCCACCAGCCTCTTCACCGCCTCCCCACGGTGGAAGAGGATCAGGGTGGGGATGGACTGTATCTCGTATTTACGGGCCAATTCCATGTTCTCATCCACGTTCAGCTTGCACACCTTGATCCTCCCCGACCATTCCTCTGCCACCTCCTCCAGGACGGGGGCCATCATGCGGCAGGGATTGCACCACGGGGCCCAGAAGTCCACCAGGACCGGTCCTTCCGCCTCCAGCACCTCCCGGTCGAAATCCTCGGCGTTCAACTCCAGCACTTTCCCGGCCATTTTTCACCTCCCGGTAAAGCGTTTTCCCGCCCGGCAAGTGGATGCGGTTCAGCGGTAGGCGATTCCCTTTAGCTCCTCCACATAACGCTGGGCGTTCAGAGCGGCGCGCACGCCGTCGCCCACCGCAGCCGCCACCTGCCAGACGCTCCCCTTCCTCACGTCACCCGCGGCGAACACGCCTTTCTCGCTGGTCTCCAGCGCGTCATTGGTCACCACGAACCCCTTCTCGTCGAGCTCTAGGAAGCCCCTGACCTCCTCCGTGTTGGGAATGTTTCCCACGTAAAGAAATACTCCTTGCACCGGCACTTCTTCAGCCTCTCCGGAATCGGTGGAGGCCAGCACCACCGACTGGACCTTTTTGCCGTCTCCCCTTATCTCCTTCACCACCCTTTTCCACCTGAACTCCACCTTAGGATGTTGAAGAATCCTTTCCTGCAAGATCCGGCTGGCCCTGAGGCGATCCCGGCGGTGGACCAGGATAACCTTGGAGGCGAAACGGGTGAGGAATAGCGCCTCTTCCACGGCGCTGTCGCCTCCCCCCACCACGGCCACCACGGCGTCCCGGAAAAAGGCCCCGTCGCAGGTGGCGCAGTAAGAAACCCCTCTGCCGTGATACTCCTCCTCCCCCGGCACACCCAACCTGGCCGGCCTCATGCCCGTGGCCAGGATCACCGCGCGGGCCGCCTCCTCCACTTCCTCGCCCACGACGACCAGGTGGCCTTCCCCCCTCCTTATCTCCTTCATGGGCCGGAAGGACTCGATGGCCAAACCGAACCCTTCAGCCTGCCTGCGCATCCTGTCCACCAGCTCCCATCCCGATATGCCCTCGGGGAAACCCGGGTAGTTCTCTATCCTCTCTGTCAGGGCGGGGGCACCGCCCGGTGCATCCTTCTCCCACAGGGCCACGTCCATCCTGGCCCTGGCCAGGTACAGTCCCGCCGTCAGTCCAGCGGGACCCCCTCCCACGACGATCACGTCCTGGATCCTGCGCGCCTCGTTTTCCTCCTCACCCGCGCCTCGCATGGTCCACCACCTTCACGGTCCGAAACCCATCCAAACCGCATGAAGCCGATCCATACCTCCAGGTGCTTCCTCATTATATTGCCTCCACGGGCACCCCTCCCTAATCCCGGTCACGCGAAGGGTCAAAACCCGCCCCCAAGGGGAAGCAATGACGCCACCGCCTCCTCCAGCTGGCGCAAGGTCCTGCATTCCCTGACCTCCCGGCAGTGGGGGGCGTACGCCCACATAACGCTGTCCCCGGTATCCCAAAAGGACTGGCTCTCGGGATTCAGCCACACGATGCCCCTGCACCTCTCCGCCATCCTCTCCAAGGCCCAGGCACATGGGTCGTTGTAATTGCAACGCGCATCGCCGATGACGATGATGAACGTCCGGTAGCCCACGTCCTGCAGGTACTGGCGGCAGAACTGCCTGAAAACGGAGCCGAAATCACTTCTCGAGTGGTACCTTATGCCTGCGTGGGTCAGGGCGGATGTCACGCCCTCCACCACATCCTGCTCCCGGAAGAAATACGTCACCTCCCCCAGCTCGTCCACGAAAACGAAGGAGCGTACCCGTTGCACGCAATCCTGTAAAGTATGGACGAACTGCAACATGAATTGGGAGACCCTGGCGACCGAGGAAGAAACGTCGCAAAGGACGAAGATCTCCGGTTTTTCTACCCTCCTTTTCCTGTGTACGACCCGAAAGGGGACCCCGCCGCAACCCATGTTCCGTCTCAAGGTCCTCTTCGCGTCCAGCTTCCCCCTCTTAGCGGCCCTCATCCTCAGCTTCATCCGCGACCGGAGCCTTTCGGCCAGCATCCTGGCGATCCTTCTGGCCTGCTGTAGCTCCGATTCGTCCAGGGAGGCAATGGGCCTGTCCAGGAGCCTCTCCTCGGCGCCCCTCCTCAGGTATTCATCCAGGTTCCGGCGCCTTTCCCTTTCCACCAGGGACCTCATCTCCTCGTAAAAGAGCTCCTTGCCCTCCTGGTAACGGCGAAAGAACGCGTCCCTTTCCTCCTCCGACCAGCCCTGCTCCCCGAGCCAATCCAGGAACCGGAGGAACTGCTCGTCCGCGTCTTCCCAGCCCAAGGAGTTGAAAGCCCTTCTCGCATACATGCCCGTCTGGAGGGCGCTGAGCAGGCCGCCCAAGTCCATATCCGCCAGGACTTCCCTGGACATCTCCTCCATAGCTCCCCGGGAACCCGCCAGGGCCATGGCCGCCAGTGGATGCAGCCCACCGTGAAATTTGGAAAACTCCTCCACGGCTTGCTCCCAGGCGGGCTCGATCCCGCGCAGCACTGCTTCTCCCGAAAACGGCCCACCTCCGAAGTACTCCCGGAAGATCTCCTCGAAGTCATCCCGGAATCCCGGGTCCTTGAGGAGACAACACATCAGTGCCGCCTTGACCTCATCCCTCCGGCTCCAGTCCACCAGGGTCAGAGCCCTTAGGGCATCCAGCTCCTCGGCGGTGGAGGTGGGAACGCCCCTCGCCCGCAGAGCCCGCGCGAAATCCAGCACCCTCTCCTTCAAGCACGCTCTTTCCACCGGTGCCCTCCACCTTTTTACATCCTCATCCTAGGACCTGACGGAGGTTCTCCTTGGCCCTGGCCAGGTCCTTCTCGTACTTGAGGACGACGCTCAGGGTATCCGAGGCCAGTTCCATGTCCAGGCGCTCCGCGCCGAGGGCGATGAGCGCCCTGGCCCAATCCACGGTCTCGCTGATGCCCGGGGCTTTTCTCATGCCCATCTCCCTAAGCCGATGCACTGCCTTCACCACCTGGCCCGCCAGGCCCTCGTCGATTCCGGGCACCTTCAATCGTACGATTTCCAGCTCCCTCTCCCGGTCGGGAAAGTCGATGAATAAGTGGAGGCACCTCCTCTTCAGGGCATCCCCTAGCTCCCGGGAATTATTACTGGTAAGGATTACCAATGGCACATGCTTCGCCTTCACGGTTCCCAGTTCCGGCACGGTCACCTGGTAATCGCCCAGCACCTCCAGGAGGAAAGCCTCGAACTCGGGGTCAGCCTTGTCCACCTCGTCCACCAGGAGCAGCGATGGCTCCTCCGAGGTTATGGCCCGGAGCAAGGGTCTGGGCACAAGGAAATGGCGGGAGAAGAAGACGCTGTCCTGTCCCGACAGCCTCTCCACCGCCTCAGCAATGCTGTTGACGCCTTCGAGCTCCTGGCTCAGCACGTCCCGGAGGATCTGCGTGTAAAGCAGTTGCTTGGAATATTCCCACTCGTAGAGGGCCTTGGACTCGTCGAGGCCCTCATAGCATTGAAGCCTCACCAGCTCCCGGCCTGAGGCCTCCGCTACCGCCCTGGCCAGGTCCGTCTTCCCCACGCCCGCGGGCCCCTCTACCAGTACAGGTTTCTGGAGCCTTTCCGCCAGGAAGACCACGGTGGCGATTCCGCGGTCCGCCACGTACCCGCTCCGCCTTAGCCTCTCCACGACTTCGTCCACGTCCTGGAACATCTCCGCCCCCTCCGTAAATTCACGGCTGCCCGGTGCAGATCTTCATGCCTGTTCCCCGAAACTCGACCCGAGCACCTGGAAAAGCCTCCTCCCCAGGGCAAGGCCGCGGTCGATGAAATCCGGCCCGTACCTCTTGCCGGTGGCGGTCCTGAACGTCTCTCTTATCCTCTCGATGCCCTCCATCCCCTTAAGCAGGCGGGGAAAGGCCTCGCGCAACGATATCCCGTAATGGGAGATCATCCTCCAAACCGTTACCGTGAAGTTATCGGGTCCCCATCGGAACTTGTCCGCGTCGTAAAGCGCGTCGGAGACCAATTCCCAAAGGGGTTTGCCAGCGGCGTGAGGAACTGTGAAGGCCTCATGGTTGCCGATGGCAAAGGCCACCGCCTCGCATTCTTCCTCAGGCAGGCCCCATCCTTCCAGCATTTTCCGGGCTTCCTCCGCTCCCCTCCTGGCATGGTCCGGTTCCCCCCTCCTCAGGTCATGAAGGGCACCGGCTAAGTGGGCCAGCAGTACCGCCTTTTCGTCGCCTCCCTCGGATATCACTATCGCCCCGGCATCCACCGCCACCTTTTTCACGTGAAATAAGCCGTGGCCTAGGGACTCGGCTTCGTCGCCCACAGCTACCAGGGCCTTTTGCACCAAGGGTTCGCGGTGAAGGAGGCGGCGGGAGAGCTCCACCTCGGGACCCTTCTCGAGGTAAAAGGTGGGCTCGCCCACCTCCATGGCGAGTTTCCTTGCCAACTCCACGTAGGCTGCGAGCTCCTCGGCCCCCATGTTCCCATCCTCCCCGTTCATTTTATTCGTTTAGAAATGGGCGTGGCCTGACCAGGAAGCTTCCAGGCCATGGGGATCTTCCAGAACAAGCGGGCTTTATCGGATGTTTCTTCCAAAAGTGTAAATATCAACCTAAGGTCGATCTCCATGGCTGGGGGTTTCCCCTGACCGATGCATCCAGCCTTCGGCGAAGAGAGCTTGTGAACGCCCGGATCACCAGGAGGTTAACCGAGCTGGCCACTAAAAGGATGCCCCAGGGGAGCAGTGGGCGGGCCCGGGGCGAGATCCCCGTCGCCAGGGCCGTCAATCCCAGCAAGCCCAGGGGAAGGCCAAGCAATAAGAGGGCCTTCCCTTTCCGTTCCATGTTTCTTTTAACATGAACTAAAAGTTGATAGTTTATGGTCCTTTCAGTGTACTCCCCCAGGGAGCCTCGGCCAAACCACCCGGACACTATGGCAGCGAAGGAGCTATCGGGGACAGAGGAAAGCAATTGGGCCATTGCGCCAAGCATGGTGAAGTTTATCACCGAGGCCAGACCGGACAGCATCACCGCTAACACCATCATACCCTAACCTCCAGGCCTAATGGTCTTCGCCTTCAACTGTAATCCCAGGCAGAACCCCGCCGGGAAGAGCTATGGCACGAGATCGTACTCCTGGCCCTGCCTTGTCGAGGCAGGCAACCACGCGTTCTCGTTAAAATTAAAATGTATCTGCCCGTCGCGCCATACCCACTTACCGCCTGCTGCATGGGAGTTGCGCGCGGCGCAAGGTGGGGTGGCGTCGCTAGACTTGGCTTGGCGGCGCCCATAAGGGTGTCTCCCGGCAGAAACCATGGCATCGGAGGATGGGGTGACGCCTTGGATGCGCTGAAGGACTATTTCGCCATACTCACCCGGAAAAAACCCGCTCGCCACTGGTGGGCCAGGCACATTCCGGCCGGCCTTCCAGAACTGGGCGTGGAGGAGGAACGGCTCTGGGAAGCCCATGCCCGGGCCATGAGGGAGCTGTCTTCGGCTTGGAAGAGGGGGGTGATCCCTCCGGTAGGCCGGGGGCCCTCCCTGCTGGACCTCAAGGTGGAGCTGTCCCGGAGGCTCCTGGAGAACTGCCGCATGTGCGAGAGGCGCTGTGGGGTCAACAGGTGGGAGGGGGAGAGGGGATACTGCGGGGTGGGTCCCGTATCCCGGGTGGCCTCCGAGTTCCTCCACTTAGGGGAGGAATCGGAGCTGGTTCCCTCTCACACCATATTCTTCTCCGGATGTACCTTCCGCTGCGTTTACTGCCAGAACTGGGACATAGCTATGGATCCCCGCACCGGAAACCCTGCGGATCCACACTTGCTGGCCTCAGCCATATACCGGGGCAGGAGGCAAGGCTCAAGAAACGTCAACTTCGTGGGGGGAAACCCGGATCCCAACCTGCACACCATCCTCTCCACCATCGCCCTCCTGGGAGAAGAAGCCAAGTACCTGCCCATGGTGTGGAACTCCAACATGTTCACCTCATCCGAGGCCATGGCCCTACTCGACGGGGTCATGGACATATACCTGGGGGACTTCCGTTATGGCAACGACCAGTGTGCGAGGAAGTACAGCGATGTTACCAGCTATACGGCGGTGGTGACTCGCAACTTTCTACAAGCCTTTCGCGCAGGCGAGATCATGCTTCGGCAGTTGCTCCTCCCCGGGCATCTCGAGTGCTGCACCAAGCCCATCATGCGTTGGGTAGCCGAAAACATCCCCAGCGTTTACTTCAACCTCATGTTCCAGTATCGCCCCGAGTACCGGGCTCCCCTTTACCCCGAGCTCAACCGCCGTCCTTCCCCTGAGGAGAGAGAGGAGGCGGTGACCTACGCCCTATCCTTGGGACTGGAGCTGTGGGATTAGCGCGAGGGGTCGGTGGGGTTTAACTCCGGCCCGGGAAAACCTCGCTGAACCCTCGCTTACGCTGAACCCTCGCTTACCGCCCCGCTTAACCCTGCCTACCAGCATT
The DNA here is from genome assembly GCA_028275245.1 of Actinomycetota bacterium. GTDB lineage: Bacteria > Actinomycetota > Geothermincolia > Geothermincolales > RBG-13-55-18 > JACVJK01. The sequence continues at coordinate 8,942 of JAPWVA010000007.1, read as the reverse complement.
AACGCCTGCCTCGACGGAAACCCTTCATCTTTTCGGGGTACGCGACAGGTTAATGGTTACCCGCAGGTTCGAACTCCTCGCCGGTGGCGGGTCGAGGCGTCCATCATATTCTCCGTGGCAATGGCTGCCGTCGGCCGGGCCTCTTCATGGTCCTACGAGCCGGTGCCCGACTCGTCCCCTCCCCCTTTCTTCTCCGGGGCAGGATAAAGGGAGCGGAGCCAGTCCAGGGCCTTCTCCGAAAGGTTCTGCTCCAGCCACTCCCGGCTGGGATAATTGTCCCTGACCACCGCGTTTACGTTCCCCCCCGATCCCACCAGTTCGAGCAGGGCGTTCCTCAGTCCATCCTGGGCGGGCAGGAAATCCGTCTGGTTCTCCCTCATGGCGGCCTCTGAGGTCTTCACCACCACGATAACCTCGTCGGCTCCCCTGACCGCTTTCCCGATGGTAAAGGACCTCCTGTAGCCAGGGAGGAGGACTGCGAGGATCACCAGCGCCACCACCAGCACCGTGATCACGTTTACCACCAGTGCCGCCACCAGGCTGACCCGGGGCCGGCGCCTCCTCTCCCTCGGCCTGGGGGGCTGAATCTGGGGTTGCCCCGCACCCTCCGCCATAAACTCGTCCCTCTCGTTGTCCGCCAAACGGATCACCTCCTCGGGAATCGCCCCGCGGGACGGCCCTCTTCCAGGGCCACGGGAATTCTCCTGGTCGTACACCCCATCCCGTCCCCGTGCCACCCCGCGGACCTCTCCGGGCGCAGTCTATACATCGCCTATCCTTAACCTTTCCTCAACGAAATCGTAAAAAACGGCTCCTTATGATAATCTCATAAAAAGGCCGCGGGGAGGAGGAACGCGGCTCCGCGAGAAAATCCTCGCTATTTCTGAAAACCCGGAAAGAAAGAGGAGTGATCTGGAAATGGAACCCACGGGGAAACTTGTAGGGTCCATGCCGCCTGAGCCCCGTTACCCCATAAAGCCTCCGGGTCCTGGGGTCGGCGGGACGAGAGTCGGCAAGGTCATCCTGCTGAACCTGGTTATCTCGCTGGCGGTGGCCCTGCTGGTTCTCTTCCTGGTGCCCACCATCTTGGGCGCCAACCCCCTTGAGGTGCTGAGGGGTAAAGCCCCTGGAAAGGTGGAGACGGTCAAAACGGTGGAGGAGCGCATAGTCAAAGCCGGACAGGAAGCGGTGGTGGAGGTGGCCAACAAGGTGCTCCCCTCGGTGGTCCACATCGAGGTCTCCTACCTCGCCGTGGGCAAGGGGATAGGCTCCGGGTTCATCTACTCGCCCGACGGATACGTCATCACCAACCATCACGTGATCGATAATGCCTCCGCCATCGTGGTCTACCTGGCCGACGGTACCTCCCGGGAGGCCCGGGTGGTGGGATGGGACTCCGAGACCGACGTGGCGGTCCTGAAGGTTGACGCCCAAGGCCTACCGCCCGCCGAGTTGGGAACCTCCTCTGACCTGGTGGTAGGAGAGCTGGCGGTAGCGGTGGGAAGCCCGGAGGGCCTGGAGCAGTCCGTGACCTCGGGCATCATAAGCGCCCTGCACAGGAACGTCCCCAGGAACGATGGCACCTATCTCCTGGACGTCATACAGACCGACGCGGCCATAAACCCGGGGAATTCGGGAGGTCCTCTCTGCAATAGCGCGGGGCAGGTGGTGGGTATCAATACGGCCATCGTCTCCTCCACGGGCGAGAACATAGGCATAGGTTTCGCCATCGCCATCGACAACGCCAAGCCCGTCATAGAGCAGCTTATAAAAACCGGGCGGGTCAGCCACCCGTGGATCGGAATCATGGGAAGCACCCTGGAGCCGGACGTGGCGGAGCGTTTCGGCCTTCCCACCCAGAAGGGCGTGGTGGTAAAAAGGGTGGTGGCCGGCACGCCGGCGGACAAGGCCGGCCTGGAATCAGGGGACATCATCGTCTCCCTGGACGGGGAGGCGGTGGAATCCATGGACCAGCTGGTCCTCCTGATTAGGCGCCGCAAGGTAGGGGACAAGATAACCCTGGAGTTCTACCGGGGCAAGGAAAAGTCCAGGGCGGAGTTGACATTGGAGGAAAAACCCAGCAGGTTCTGACGGCGATCCCCGACATTACGCGGCAAGGAGGACCTGGGTCATGATAGCCAAGGAACTGAGAAGCTTGCTCGGCGATGCCTACCGTCTGGCGGTATCCGAGGGCCTCCTCCCCCCCGTCGAGCTTCCCGAGTTCGTGCTGGAGCGCCCCCGCCAGAAGGCTCATGGTCACTGGGCCACCAACCTCGCCCTCCTCCTGGCGGGCTCCCTGAAGGAAAACCCGCGGAGGATCGCCGAAGCCATCGCCGCGAAGCTAGAGGGGATCGAACGTCGTGGCAACCCCACGATAGAGCGGGTGGAGGTGGCGGGACCCGGCTTCATAAACCTCTTCCTCAAGAAGGAGCGCATACTCTCCGAGTTGACCAGGGTAGCCGGGGAAGGCGACGACTACGGTAAGTGGTCCTTCGGCGAGGGGAAGTCCATCCTGGTGGAGTTCGTATCCGCTAACCCAGTGGGACCCCTCCACGTGGGACACGGAAGGTGGGCGGCTTATGGGGATGCCTTGTGCAACCTCCTGGAGGCGGTGGGCTACCGGGTGGAGAGGGAATTCTACCTCAACGACCACGGGACCCAGATGGAGAACTTCGCCGCCTCGGTGGAGGCGAGATACCTCCAGTTGGGGGGCCTGGAGGCCGAGGTGCCCGAGGATGGTTACCACGGCTCGTACGTCAAGGACATCGCCCAACAGATTTGGGAGGAAGAGGGAGATCGCTGGCTGGAGGCCTCCCCGGAGGAGAGGCGCCGCCACTTGGGTGAGCTCGCCTACCACAAGATGCTGGAGGAAATCAGGACCACCCTGGAGGAGCTGGGGGTGCGCTTCGACCGTTGGTTCAGCGAAAGGGAGATGCACCGGAGGGGCGAGGTGGAAAAGGTCATAAGTCAACTCCTCCAGGGGGGCCTCGCCTACGAAAGGGACGGGGCCATATGGATGGCCACCTCCCGCTTCGGCGACGAGAAGGACAGGGTCCTGGTGCGCAGCAACGGGCAGCCCACTTACTTCGCCGCAGACATCGCCTACCACCTGGACAAGGCCCGCCGGGGCTACTGGCGACTGATAAACATCTGGGGTGCGGATCATCACGGCTACGTTAGGAGGTTGCAGGCGGCCATGGAGGCCCAGGGATACCCCGGTAAACTGGAGGTCATCCTGGGTCAGCTGGTAAACCTGAAGCGGGGAGGGGAGCCCGTGCGCATGTCCAAGAGGACGGGGGAGATGGTTACCTTCCGGGAACTGCTCAAGGAGGTAGGCAAGGACGTGGCACGCTACATATTCCTCACCCGGAGCCAGGACTCCCCCCTCGAATTCGACATAGAGCTGGCTAAGGCGGAGAGCATGGAGAACCCCGTTTATTACGTGCAATATGCCCACGCCCGCATCTGCAGCATCATGCGGTATGCCGAGGAGAAGGGGGTTAGGACTGTGGGCGGAATCCCCGCGCCGCAGGTCCTGGAGCGATTGGTGGCGGAAGAGGAGATAGACCTTGCCCTCAAGCTCTTCGAGTTCGAGGAGTTGGTGCGAGATGCCGCCCTGGAAAGGGCTCCCCACCGCCTCACCCGTTACCTGGAGGACCTCTCCGCCCTATACCACCTTTTCTATCAGCGTCACCGGGTAATCAGCGACGACCCGGAGCTCACCGAGGCAAGGATATTCCTTTCCCTTTGCACCCGGCAGGTGCTGGCCAACGGCCTTCGCCTCCTGGGCGTCTCCGCCCCCGAACGCATGTAGAACCCTTTCCCCCTTCGTTATATCACCGGTTGTCCTAGGCCCCGGCCAGGAAGTTCCTTTTCAACCAAAGGAACACCCGCTCCATGGCCCCCCGGTGCAAGCGTAGGCGGTGGGCGCCCCCCTCCACGATGAACAGCTCCTTGGGGTCCCCGGCGAACCGGAAGAGGCGGAATGCTTCCTCTACCGACACCGTCTCGTCCTCATCCCCATGGACGATGAGAAGGGGCGTGGGGGAGATCATTGCCACCTCGTCTGCGGGAACGTTCTCCTCCAGCTCCCGGTAATAGGCCTCTAGGTCAGGAGGGTAATCGGGGTCCCGGATGATGCCGATCCTCCGGGCATGCTCCACGAATCCGGCGATCATCTCCCGCGGTAGGAGGCGGGTGAAATCCGAGGGGGCCGATACCGATACCACTGCGCCGTAACCGGGGTTCCTGGCCGCGTGCAGGATCGCCACGGCCCCACCGCCGCTGAATCCCACCAGGCAAGTCTCTTTCCTCTCCCAGCCTCCCGGCGCTTCCAGGGATTCCGCCAGGTGACCCAGGTCCTCCAACCAGTTCGCCACGGAGAAGTTCCCCCCCGAGGGGCCGGTGCCTCTGAAGTTGAAATAGCAAGCGGAGGCGCCTTGTCGCACGAGTTCCTTGGCCAGTCCCTCGTAACCCGGGTCATCCTCCACAGGCGGACTCCCGGTGGGTATCCCGTGACAAAGGATGATCAGGGGCGTCCTTCCGGGTGGTCCTGCCAACAACACCCGGCACCAAATCCTTGTCCCTCCGCTTTCCACCTCGAATTCCCTTGCCTCCACCTTCGCCTCCTCGCCCTCTGAGGTTCCCGCAGTCGCGTTACCTGTGGAACTCTTCGCCCGGCCCCGTCGGCGGTCATCCGCTGCGTCCCGTGTCCCCCGGATACCCCAGGGCACCGGGCCTTCCGCCCTAACCCGTGAAGTATCCGGCCCGGAGGGAAAGGTACCTCGCCAGCTCCATGACCTCCCTGCCCTCCAGCCTCCCGTACCCGCCCGAGGCGGCGGATACCTCGTCGAAGCGGTCCACCAGGTCGCGCCGGGCGAGGCCCCCGTGAAAGAGCACCGGCACAGGATCGCCGCCGTGAATGACTCTCCCGTCCCCCAGGGACGGGGTGGGGTGGTCGCAGGTGATTACCCACAACAGGTCATCCCTATCCAAGAGGTCAGATTCCGCCAAGGCCTGATCCATCGCCTCGATGACCTCCACCTTGAGGGAGGGCCTGCCGGTGTGAGCCGCCTCGTCGGCGTGCTTAGTGTGCACGAACACGAAATCGCAGCCCTCCTCAAAAAGCCCTCTCGCCTCCCACAATTTAAGGGACAGGTCCTCGCCGGGTTCCTCGCTCCCAGACCACCTCACCTTCATGCCTAGCGCCGCCGCCATACCGGAAAAGCAAGGGGTGGACACCACAGCGCCCGCCTCCATGCCGTGGCGGCGCGACCACGGCTCGGGCGGAAGGGCCCGGGAGGGCCACTTTATCACCAGCCCGAGGGCTTCCCCGGAGAGCCTCTCCGGGTTAAGGCCTGCTTCCCTCAACGCATCCTCTCCCGCCAACATTGCCTGCGAGACAAGTCTTGCCGTGCGACGGGCACTCGGCTTGTCCTCCCAACCCGCACGCGGGGAGATGCGGCGGAGTGGATGCCCCACCAGGAAGGGATCGCTCGTCACCACCATGCGACTCCCCTTTTCGACCGCCAGCAGGATGTCATCTTCATCCATGAACACGGCCCTCACTCCAGGGGGAAGCAAGCGGTTCCACGCGGCCACGAAGGCCTCCATGCGGTCCGATCCCAGCTTGACGATGCCCCCTTTCAGTGGTCCCTCCGCGCCTGGCACGATCCTCACCACGTTGGCGGTGAAAAGGGCTTCGTCCCTGGATACTCCTATGCCGTGGTGCAGGGCGTGGAGATAGGTCCTCCCGGGAAAGGAAGGGGGGTCGTATCCGAAGATGGCCCAGTGAGCCACCTCGCTGGAAGGACAGGTCCCCGGGCCCAGGGGGTAAAGCAAACCCTGGGCACCCCCGGAGGCCAGGAAGTCCAAGGTCTTGGTGCGGGCCGCCTGGAGAGGCGTCCTCCAGCCCAGCTCCTCGTGGGTGGTATCAGCCAACCCGTCCAGCACCAGCAGCAAGACTTTTACCTCCCTCCCGATAAAGGCCCCCATCTATACTCACCCCCTCTTCCTGATTATCCCGGTAAGCACCTTCCAGACAATGGAAAGATGGTCGGGTTCTTTTTCCATGGTAATACTTTCCAGGATTGATAGGGTCACGGGTATGAGGTAAAGTTCCAGGTAATTTTCCAAGTCTTCCTGGCGGAACCCGGGTAAGCCCCTTTCGTCGAGGTAATTCCCGGAAAGCACACACCCCCACTGCCTTTCCCCTTCCCCCCATCCCGGACCCACGAGCCTCTTCAGTTCCCCCTCGTCATCTACATCGTACAGGGGTAGTATCATTTCCACGCCGAACTCCTCCGCCACCCTCCTGTAGGCCCCTATGGCCTCCGGCACTTGGTTTATCTTCAACCTCCCGCCATGCAGCTTCCTTTCCCCCGATACCACCCTAGCCATTCCCGCCCTCAGGCAGAAGGCCACTCGCAGGGCGTGAAGGTACATGTGGCAGCCCACGCAAAGGTGCCAGGGACCGAAGAGTTGGGAAAGGACGGAGTTGGGCCTTCCCACAGTGGCCCACCACCAGCGGTGGTCTACCAGCCCCACTGGCTCCAGGACCCTCGCCCCCCTCCGCTCCGCCAGGGAGACCAGCAGGCGCAGGTTTTCCCGGTCCGCCTCCTCGCCCCCATACTCGGTGCCCGTCCGGGCAAAGGTGGGGACGAGGTCCGCCCTCTCCCCCTCCAAGAAGGCTATGGCGGCGGCCACACTGTCCCTACCCGCCATCTCCGTAACCACGGCCTCGGCGGGGAAGGATCCCCTCTCCACCTCCAGGGGCCCGCGGTACCACATCCCGGTCAACTTGACCACCAACCATCCCGGTGAACGCTACCCGCCGACCAAGGTCCAGCGTCCAAGGCCATTATATTCGCCTGGTATGTGCCTGGCTGATTCCGTGGCCCTTTCCTCATCAACCCCGTTTAATCCCCGCCGGTTTAATCTCGATATATAGGAGCGTAGGCCTGCATAGAAGTTCGGCGCGAGGGCGCGAGAGGATTCCGCGGAGCGGAGCAAGGAATGGCGATCCACGGACCTTCCCATGCTAAGGCCGCCCGGCTGGTGGAAAACGTCTGCCGGGCCATTAAGGGTAAGGAACGCCAGGTGCGCTTGGCGGTCACGTGCCTACTCGCTCAGGGCCACTTACTCATCCAAGATGTCCCTGGGGTGGGCAAGACCGTGCTGGCCAGGGCTTTATCCCTTTCCATATCGGGCACCTTCAAGAGGATACAGTTCACCCCCGACCTGCTACCCACCGACGTCACCGGCGTTAGCGTCTTCAACCAGCAGGCTTGCCGGTTCGAGTTCCGTCCCGGCCCCATCTTCGCCCACGTGGTACTGGCCGATGAGATAAACAGGGCCACCCCCAGGACCCAGGCCAGCCTCCTGGAGGCCATGGATGAGGGGAGGGTCACCGTGGACGGTGAAACCCATTCTCTCCCCAGGCCCTTCTTCGTAGTGGCCACCCAGAACCCCGTGGAACAGCACGGCACCTTCCCCCTTCCCGAGGGCCAGCTGGACAGGTTCATGATCAGCCTCTCCCTTGACTACCCTGACGAGGAGGTGGAGAGGGAGGTAGTGGAGATGCAGCTCCTCCGGCATCCCATCGACGACCTTTCACCGGTGCTGACCGCCGAGGATGTTTTGGGCCTCCAGGAAGAGGTGCGTCGGGTCCGGGTTCATGCCGATATCACCGCCTACCTGGTAAGCCTGGTGAGAGCCACCAGGGGCTTGGAAGGCATCTCCATGGGGTCTTCGCCCAGGGGTGCCGTCTTCCTCGCCCGTGCCTCCCAAGCCTGGGCCTTCCTGGAGGGCAGGGATTTCGTGGTGCCCGACGACGTAAAGGAACTGGCCGTGCCGGTCCTGGCCCACCGCCTGGTCTCCGTGGAGAGGTGGCCCTCCCTCGGCCAAGCCCGGGAGGCCATCTCCCGTTTGCTGGAAAGGGTGCCCGTACCCGTCCTTTGAGGAGATCGCCATGTTGACGGCTCGCTCCCTCGCCGCACTGGGCATGTCGCTGGTGTTGTTGCTCCTGGGGATCAGTTCCCAGTCTCCTTGGCTATACTGGATGGCGGCCCTGGTGATCTCGACCCTTTTGGTCTCCGCTGCCTCTGCCCATGTGCAAGTGGGGAAGATAAGACTCGCGCTGGAATCCCCCACTCGAGCTACGGAAGGCGAGGAAATCGTCCTAACCCTGGCGGTGGAAAACCAGGGCAGCTACGGGAGGTACCTCATCCTGCTGGGAGATCTGGGGCCCACCACACCCGGGTCGCCGGACCCCGTTTCCCCGCGGAAAGCCTTTGTCCCCGGGGGGAGGGCCCGTGAATTCCTTCCCGGGAGAAGACGCAAGTGGCCCTTCTGCAGGAAGTCCCGCCTCAACCGGGACGAGCCCTCCTTCCTGCTGGTAAAGAGCCTGGCCGCGGGCGCGAGAACCACTGTGAGCTACCGGAGGAGGGGGCTCGCCAGGGGCATTTATCGTAGCTGGAAATTCATGGTATATTCCGAGGGGGTCCTGGGATTGGGAAAGGCTTGGAGGATCCTGGAGGTCCCCTGCCTTGTGATCTTGAGGCCCGCTTTTGTTATCCCGGGGCACCTTCCCCTTCTCGACTTGCGGAACCGTTTTCTGGAGGAACCCTCTCCCTCGAAGCCCAGCCGGGGCCCTTATTACCGGGGGGTGAGGGAATACGTGCCCGGTGACCCTCCCCGGGACATCCACTGGAAGGCCTTCGCCCACCGGGGTTTTCCCGCGGTTAAGCTCTACGACGAGGAAGTGTCACCCGCTGCCGCCATCGTCATACACAATGGCGCCGGGGAATTTTACCCGCCCCCCTGCGTCCCGGGCTGGACGTCGTCTGCCGCGTGGCCGCCTCCATCGCAGCCTCCTGCATTTCCCAGGGCGTTCTCCTCTCGCTGCGCCTGACCCATGGCGAGGGCCCCGCGTCCCTGTTCCC
>JAPWVA010000186.1 GCA_028275245.1 Actinomycetota bacterium | reverse complement strand
ACCAAGCGGGTCACTCCGCCCATGATGATGAAGGACTGCAGGAAAAGTATGGCAGTGAGTCCGGCGGCAAGAAGCTTTTCCATCTCCTTCCTGCACCTCAGGGACACATGAAGGCCGCGGGCTGACAGTAAAAGGTAGATGATCACCACGAAAACGGTGCCGAAAATACCCAGTTCCTCCCCCAGGGCAGCGAAGACGAAATCCGTCTCGGCGAAGGGGATCAACTTGGGGCTGCCCCGGGCCAGGCCCTTTCCCGAAAGGCCTCCCTCGGCGAAGGCGAACAGGGATTGGGCGATCTGATAACTCTCCCCGCTCACCGTCTCCGGGTTCAGGGGATCCAGCCATATCCTCACCCTATTCTCCACGTGGGGGAACGCCTGGTAGGCGAAGAGGGCGCCCGCTAGGAAAAGCAATATGCCCGCCACCACGAAGAAGAGCCTTCCAGTGGCCACATAAAGTATGGCGATGAAAACCCCGAAGAAGAGGAGGGAGGAGCCAAGGTCTTTCTGGAAAATCAAGATAAGCAGGGAAAGGGCCCACATGGCGAGGAGCGGGCCAAGATCCCTGGGCCTGGGAAGGCGTACACCGAGCACCCTTTTCCCCGCCAAGGACAGCAGCTCTCTGCGCTCCGCCAGATATGATGCGAAAAAGATGGTGAGGAAGATCTTGGCAAGCTCGGAAGGCTGGAAGTTCAAAGGCCCTATGGAGATCCACAGCTTCGCCCCGTTGACCTCCCTCCCCAGCACCATGGCGGACACCAAGAGGGCAAGACCGAGAAAACCCATGGTGTACCGGTACCTTCCCAGCGACTCCACCTCTTCCAAGAATGCCATCAGCAAGGCCGCGGTTGCCACTCCCACCCCGGTCCATACCAGCTGCAGCCGGGCCACGTGGGGATCCAGCCGGTAAAGCACCGTCATGCCGAGAAAACAAAGGGATGAGACCAACGGCAGGAGAAAGGGGTCTGAAGCCGGCTTCCTCCAGAGCTTGACCAGGTAGAAGACGAGCAGGCAAGCCAGGAGCGCCCCCGGGTACCAGAGGTGTTGGGGGATGAACCTCCCTTCCGAGGCGGCGTCCACAGACGCCAAGCCGAGGAAGCCCAAGGAGGAGGAAAGGACCAAGAGCCCCGGCTCCAGCAGGCGGCGCCCGTTTCCTCCCATGCCCATCTTCTCCCGACCCTCCATGTCCCGATTTACGCGGCCCAGGCCCGGGGAAAGGCGCCGGCGCTCCCGACCGCCTTACCGTACACCCCTTTCCCGGCGGGGAAGGAACGGGAAACGCCTCTTCCTAGGCTCCTTGTAGCCTCCGCTTTCCCCCGAGGACGCCATATCCACCACTACCACCGTGACGTTGTCCGGCGCACCCTTGGACAGGGCCTCTTCCACCAGGGCCTCGCAGGCTTCCCTCGCACCCGGGTGGGCGGCCATGATCCTCTGGATCTCCCACTCCTCCACGACCCCCGAGAGCCCGTCGGTGCAGAGGATGAACCTATCCCCCGCTAGGGGGTGGAGGGAATGGATATCCGGCTCCAATTCTGCCGACGCACCCAAGGCCACGAGTATCACGTTCCTTTGGGGGTGGGACCTTGCCTCGGCTAGAGTCAACCGGCCTTCCTCTATCATCTTCCCCACCAGGGAATGGTCCTGTGTTAATGGCCTGATGCGACCTGCCCGCCAGAGGTATGCCCTGCTGTCCCCCACATGGCAAACGTAAGCCGCGTCCTCCAGCAGCAACGCTGTGAGGGTGGTCCCCATCCCCTGTAACGAGGGGTCCTTGCGGGTCATGTCCAAGAGCCTGAGGTTGGCGGCCTGCGCGCACCGCCTCAGCCTGGACGGGGGGTCTAGCCAACGGTTCTCCCTTTCCAGGCGGACAAAATACTCCACCGCCTCGCGGCTGGCTACCTCCCCGGCGGCATGGCCCCCCATGCCGTCGGCAACGATGAAGAGCCTGCCGTCCATGTACAGGTAATCCTCGTTGTTCTCCCGGACCCTTCCCCGGTCGGTGATCCCAGCGTAATCCAAGGCCTCACCTCTTGAATTCCATGGTCGTTCTTCCCACCTGGATGGTGTCTCCGCCCCGGAGTTCCAGGGGAGAGGTTATCCTCCGCCCATTCACGAAAGTACCGTTGGTGCTGCCCATGTCCTCCACGTAGAAGCGTCCGCCCAGCAGGTAGATCTTAGCATGGTAGTTGGAAACGAATTCGTCCTCCAACATAACGTCGCAATCCGGCGCCCTGCCGATGATCACGCCTCCCTGGACCGGGTGGGAAGACTTCATCCCCCTTCCCCCCTCTCTCATCACCACCAGCCTCGCGCCCCTCCTCCCCCAGGAAAACCCCGACCCTGTGGAAAAGGCCTTTCCCCCGTAAAGCTCCCTCAGGACAGCCATCACCACCAGGGCTACGAAGAGGTATAGAAAGGCCAGGAAAAGATATTTCAACACCAGTAAGACTATCTCGGGCAACTCCATACCTCCTGTAGCCGCAAGGAGTTCCCTTTTTGACTTTCCTCCTCTTCGCCCCTCGGGAACCCCGATCCGTAGTTCCTGGGCCAAATAACGTGTCCGGGGCCGGGCCGCACCTTTCCTCCTTCTCCCCCAGGACTTGTCCCCGGGTAGGAGGGGGACACCTCACCCGGTGGCTTTCCCCGGGCTCTCCAGCCCCCCTTCCCGATCGAACCTCAACCGGGTATCCCCCAGCAGGATCACGTCCCCCGGGGCCAGCAGCCTCTCGGCGACCCTCCTACCGTTAACGAAGGTGCCGTTGGTGCTGCCCAGGTCCCTTATGACGAATCCCTCCGGCCTCCTTTCCACCACGGCATGGCGACGGGAAACTTTGGGATCTTCCAGGACCAGGTCGTTGTCGGGGAGCCTTCCCAGGGTGGTCCTCTGGGGGCCCAAGCGACACAAGGTCCCTTGGCCGGGGCCTTCCTCCACTATGAGAACCCCTACATCCACCCTTTCTCCCATCCTAGGCCCAACCCTTACCGACTCGGCAGAGGTCACCGAAGGTGATGGCGTACCCGCCTCCCCGACCCCGAAGGCCACGACCTCGAATTCCCCCTCCTCCAGTTCGTCCGACGCGGAAAAGTAGACCACGGGCCTGGAGGGCAAAAGGTAATCCTTCTCTCGGCAGTAATCGATAATCATGGCCTCCAGCTCACCGGACACGGCCGCGAAGTAGGGGGCCAGTCGTTCGTAGTCCTTCCGGCTCAAGATGCACTGGAATCGGTGGGGGGACAAGACTTCCTCGTTCACCCCTACCAGCCTCCCGTCCTCCAGGACCCGGATGAGGCGTTTCCCCACCTCCAGGGGATGGACCCCGGACCGGAAGATCTTGGCAAAGGGTGCCTCTATGGCCTTTTCTAGGCCCTTTTCCAGTTTTTTCAGGATACCTTTCAACCTTCCTCCCCCCGTTTACCCGGACTATTATCAACCCCTGCCTCCCCCGCCAAAGCTATGGCCTCCACCACCTTGCCATCGAAGCGGTAAGCCTCGCCGGCTCCCAGGGCCAGGGAAACCATCGCGAGGGCCACCCCCACCGCCAGGTCCGCCGTTAATAGGAAGTGGAAGAAGCCGAGCAGCGCGGGCATGGCCACTCCCACCCCCACCAGGCCAAAAACTCCTTCCGCATAGGTCCAGAACTTGCCCTCCTCACCGGCCACCGGGAAAAGGCGCCAAAGCCTGCGGTAAAGAAGGGAGCTGAAGAAAAACCACAAAGCCAGGCCCATGGCGAGCAGGCCCGCTCCCACCGCCGCCGACAGGGGGCGCGAAATCCTGGGCGCCGTGCCCTTG
>JAPWVA010000185.1 GCA_028275245.1 Actinomycetota bacterium | reverse complement strand
CGGGATTTTCTCGCCGGGGGCGGACTCGAGGGGCACGGCCCACCTGAACGCTCCTCCGGCGGCGCACGACCCGAAGGGTGGGATATGGGCGGGGTTATCGCCCGCAAGTCCGGAGCTTATCCAGTTTTATGCTTAAAATAGGTAAACGGCCATGGATGCGCGGGATGGGAGGATCTGGGGGCAGGTAGACGCCGATGCCCACTCGTGGTGCAGTTTAGCGGCATTTAAGTGAGGTGGAGGTGGGGATCGCGAGAGGACAGACCTTTCCTAAAGGCGGTGAAAAGGAGGGGGAAATGAGCTATTCGACGGCAGAGGAAGCTTGGAAGGTCTATGTGGGGAGGCGCTGCGAGAACGCCGTGAAGGCGTTGCGGGACGCGGAGTTCGACGCCCGTTTCTTCCAGGAAGCGGAACAGGCGGTGGAGGCCGTGCTGGAGGTCATCCCGCAGGGGGTGGAGGTGGGCTGCGGCGGTTCCTGGACCCTTAGACAGGTAGGTGTCCTTGACAGGTTGAGGGAGAGGGGGAATGTGGTGCATGCCCACGAGCCGGGGATGGACCCCGAGGAGGCCTTGAGGGTACGCCGGAGGGCATCTACCTCCCCGTTTTACCTTTCCAGCGCCAACGCCATAACCATGGAGGGGGAGATCGTGAACGTGGACGGGATAGGCAACCGAGTGGCGGCGCTGTCCTTCGGGCCCTCCACGGTGATCGTGCTGGCGGGTTACAACAAGCTGGTTCCCGACCTGCAAGCCGCTCTGCAACGGATCAGGGAGGTGGCGGCACCGGCCAACACCTTGCGCTTCGGTGCCCGTACCCCTTGCACTGAAAAGGGGCGCTGCACGGATTGCCGGTCATCCGCAAGTATTTGCCGGATAACCACCATCATTTCCCGCAGGCCCATGTTGACGGATTTCAAGGTTTTCCTCGTGGGGGAGGAGCTGGGGTTCTGAGGAGGCGGTTACCGCGTTCACCAGGCTCACCTAGTTTTACCGGCACCGCCGGGTGATTCAGGGGTTCGGTGGGTACGGCATCATGGGTCCGGGGCAAGGGAAAAGCCCGAGCGCTGAAAAGAAGGCCTCTTGGAACTCGTATTCCCCGGCGAGCCGGCAACCCTACCTCCTCAGTAGCCCTTGAGCTGTATCACCAGATGGTATGCCTCGCCGTGAAGGTCCTCCGCCGAACCGATCTCCTCCCCCAGCTTCATGTAATGGGGGTTTTCCGGTGAATAGGTGGGCCACTGGGGAAGGCCTTCCCCGTTGGGATTGCCCCGGGCAGCGAAGTTGGTCCAGTAGGAGGCCATGGTGGAGGCAAGCAAGGTGTCTGCTTCGGCCGAAGACAATTCCCTTGACAGGTGAAGGTTGTCGAAGACGTAGATGATCTCCAATCCGTGGAACGAACCCAGCCTGGCTGCCCGGGGGTCCTCAGGCACGCGGTTGAAAAGGTAAAGGTATACTGGTTGCCCTGTAACGGAACAGCGATCGGAAACGAAACGGGCCGAGGCGGAGAAGCCCAGCTGGGTGATGAGCCGGGATAGAGCATCCTTCACCTCTTCTTGGGAGGAGGCGGGAAACATGCCTAGGACCCTGTCCCCCAGAGACCCGTAGCCCAAGGTGACCATGAGCTTGTATTTCTCCAGGTCGATGTCGGGTGCGAAGAGCGTGCCCTCGTCGGCGTTGACCCCTATGAGCAGGGGCACCCTATGCTGTCCACCTCGGGCGAAGGCTTGGACGGGCCTTTCCGGGAGGACGTACCCGTCCACTATGGGTCCGAAGTCCACGACGGAAAGGGGATCCGAACCGGAGGCGGCTCTCAATAGGTCCTCCGCCGGCACCGCCCTCAATCTATCCAGGGCCTTTACGGATTCCCCGTCCCCCTCCTCCACCCCCAATTTCCTCGCTAGCTCCACGCCTCTTTTCTCCGCTTCCGCCAGGGTCAGCATCTTGAGGGAGGGAAGTCCCAGGTCGGGAAGAGGCCCGCTTTCCACAATGGCCCGGTGGAAGAGCCCGGCGGCCATGGGGCTGGTCATGAGGAAGAGGATGCTCATACCGCCCGCGGATTCCCCGAACAAGGTGACGTTCCCGGGATCCCCGCCGAAGGCCCGTATGTTCCGCTGGACCCAGGAAAGTGCGGCCAGCTGGTCGAACAGGCCGTAATTCCCGGAAACTCGCCGCAGGGATTCCCGGCTGAGGAGGGGGTGAGCCAGGAATCCCAGTGGCCCCAGTCGGTAGTTGATGGTGACCACCACCACGCCTCGGCGGGCCAGGCGGGTGCCGTCGTAGAGCTTGAGGGAGCCGGAGCCCGATCGGAAGGCGCCCCCGTGGATCCAGACCATCACCGGTAGCCTCTCCGAGGGGGAGGAGGCGGGCGACCAGACGTTGAGGTAAAGGCAATTCTCGTCGGTCAGACCCACTTTGAGGTAATCTGCCCATCCCCCGGGAGGCTGGGGACAGGAGGGACCATATTCGGTGCATTCCCGGACTCCCTCCCATCCCTTGGGGGGCTGGGGTTCCTTCCAGCGGAGATCACCCACCGGCGGTTGGGCGTAGGGGATACCCAAAAAGGTCCAGACCCCGTCCCGGAACTCTCCCCTTATCAATCCCCCTTCCACCCTGGGGTTCTCCAGGGTGCCGACGGGAGTCTTACCACAACCCGAGGAGGGGGTCACGGTGAGCAGCAGGGCAAGCAAAGGAAGAAGGAGGACATGCCTGCTCCGACTGCCTCGAATTCTCTTTCCTGCTTGTGCCATCCCTGTCGGAACCCCTTTCGCCTCCCGGCGGTCGCTCGGTGACCTGGGAAACCCCGGGTCGCGCCCCCTTGGACCCTAGCGTCCCCCGTGAAGGGGATCTTTGACCCTGCGGCCGTGGTTTTACGCTCCTTGCTCCCCATGATAACAGGGGGCGGCGAAGGCTGCGATAGAAAGCGGGTCCGCGGGTTGCGTCGACGTGGTCTTCCCGCTGGGCCCCGTCGCCTTCTCGTGGTTAGACGGCCCACTTCCGCTTCTCCTTTTCCTGGTTCCCCCTTTTCCCTGCCGCTTGGCGTCATGCTCTGTTTCGGGGCCCAGCTGGTCCGCTACTCCTTTTCCTGGCCCCCCTTTTTCCCTGAGAGCCGTAGCCCACCCTTACCGGACGGTGCGAAGGGCGGGGGAGCGGGTGATCCGCAGGTGCCGGGTTGCCCCGACCCCCGGTTCTGGATGCTATAATCTATCCCGCCGGTATGTCAGGCGACCCAGGTGGGTCGGCACCCAGCCGGAAATCCCGGCTGGTTTTTCTTTTAGCGACCCGGTTTGCGGGAGGCGGTCGATGTGGCCCACTTGCGTCCGCGGCAACACCAGGCCTTGCCGTATCGGGACTGGGTCAGCGCCACCCCTTAGCGGGTAGCGCCTGCTTACAGGTGAAAAACCTTGGGACGTGGGAGAGGGGGAAGCGCTGGATGATAGGCGATAGTTGTAAGAGGACCGAAGGCCTGAGGATACTCATGGTGGATAACTACGATTCCTTCACTTATAACCTGGTGCAGTTCCTGGGTATCCTGGGCGCTGACCTTATAGTCCTTCGCAACGACAACACCCGGTTACGGGATGTGGAGAGGCTCGATCCCATGGGCATCGTCATATCCCCGGGGCCAAAGGCCCCCCGCGACGCCGGGCTCTCCAAGGAAATAATCCTGAGGCTGGGGGGGAAGGTCCCCATCCTCGGGGTATGCCTCGGTCACCAGTGCATCGGGGAGGTGTTCGGCGGAAAGGTGACCCGGGCACCTTACGTGATGCACGGGAAGACCAGCCTCGTTTACCATGACGGGATGGGCATCTTCAGGGGTA
>JAPWVA010000182.1 GCA_028275245.1 Actinomycetota bacterium | reverse complement strand
CCTCCTTCCCCGAGCCGGGGCCTCCCGGGCGCGAGCCTTGCGCCCCGACTTATCCATCCCCGTTGCCCCCTTAGAACGGCCGCAGCACCGCGCCAGCTGACAGGGCTCATCCCCTTCCCCCTGCTTTTCCCGGTTATCATCAGCGGGGAGGGATTAGGAACGGTCATCATGATAAGGACGAGGATAACCCGGGATGAAAGCAAGGGGGGATCGGCATGGACTACGTCATCGTGGGCAACGGGGGCGCCGGCCTGACCGCCGCCCGCACCCTCAGGGACATGGATCCCGCAGCGTCCATCACCTTGGTGGACGAGGAGACCTATCCCTGTTACTACCGCATGAGGCTTCCCGACTACATATGCGGTTGGAAGGACCGGGACTCGGTCTTCTTCGTCCGACAGGAGTTCTACCAGGAGAAAGGCCTGCACCTCCTGGGCGGTCGCAGGGTGATCCGTGTCATCCCGGAGAGCCGCCGGGTGGAGCTGGAGGACGGAGAGACGCTTTCCTATGATCGCTTGCTCGTAGCCTCGGGAGCCAGCCCAAGGGTCCTTCCCGTCCCCGGGTCCGAGCTGGACGGCGTGGTCTACCTGCGCACCCTGGACCAAGCCGAGGACATCATACGCCGGGGCCGGGAGGCCAAGGAGGGCGTGGTGTTGGGGGGAGGACTCCTGGGGGTGGAGCTGGCCCGCTGCTTCAATGAGCTGGGGCTCAGGACCCATTACCTCATCCGGGAAGACCGCTTCTGGCCCCAGATGCTGGACGCCACCGGTTCCGCCCTCGTCGAGGAGGCCCTGGCCGAGAAGGGGATAATCCTGCGCAAGGAAGAGGGGATCGGGGAGATCCGGGGGAGCGAGGGAAAGGTGAGATCCGTCCTCACCTCATCCGGCGAGGAGCTAGCGGCCGACATGGTAGGGGTGGCCATTGGGGTTACCTGCAACCTGGATTTCCTGGAGGGAAGCGGGGTGGAGACTCGCCAGGGGGTCCTGGTGGATGACCGGCTGCGCACCAACATCGAAGGCATTTACGCCGCCGGGGACGTGGCCCAGGCCTACGACCCAGTCCTGGGGGAGCACCGGGTGGTCACCTCCTGGCTCAACGCCCTGAGGCAGGGGGAGGCGGCGGCCCGGAACATGGCCGGGGAGGAGGTGACCCTGGGAGGAGTGGTGCCCTTCAATGTGATCGTGATATACGGGCTCCCGGTGGCCAGCGTGGGACAGGACGAGGCCTCCGCCCCTGAGGCCGAGGTGATCAGGGTCCATATTCCTGGGGAAAGGATATACCGCAAGTTCCTGCTGAAGGACGGGGTGCTGGTAGGAGCCAACCTGGTGGGCTCCACCGCCGATGCCCATGCCCTGGAGACCCTGGTCCGCCGCCAGGTGAAGGTGCGCAGCCTCGCGGACAAGGTGGCACAAAGGGATTTCGACGCCAGGGCGCTGGTACGGGAGCTGGGCCTCGCGTAGCGAGGGTGATTCCTAAGACCGACCTGAGGCTCCCTGGTCCATCGAAGCCCTGAGGGCGGTTTAGACAGGTGTCCGGTCGCTACGAAACGCCATCATGAGGTTGCTCCCTTTACGTTTGAAGCTGGTGTTCCGGGGCAGCGAAGGAAGGTCACCTCTTGACCAGTCGAAGCTGGCTTCAGGGTAAGCGATGAGGGGACCGGCAAGTCGCTGAACATCGAAAAGTTTGGCGGATATTGTGGTCCCGGAGTGGGTCCACAGCGTTGTCAGCCCCCCCTTCCTGTGCTATAGATTATTGGGGTTTTTCGCGGACCACAGGCCTTGA
This sequence comes from Actinomycetota bacterium, assembly GCA_028275245.1. Classification (GTDB taxonomy): domain Bacteria; phylum Actinomycetota; class Geothermincolia; order Geothermincolales; family RBG-13-55-18; genus JACVJK01. The sequence goes on along the minus strand of JAPWVA010000182.1, from coordinate 2,081 downwards.
GGAGTGAAAAAGGAGGAAGCCATGGGAGAGCCCAGTGACAAGAGACCAGTGTTCGACGCTGACGAGTGCACCGGCTGCGGCCTCTGCGCCGATGAATGCCCCAACGATTGCATCGAGATCGGCGATGACGACGTGGCCTTCCTAGCCAGGCCAGAGGACTGCGACGGTTGCGGTACCTGCGCCGAGGAGTGCCCCTCTGAGGCCATCACCATGGAGTGATCTTGAGGCGTGAAGGGGGGAGCAAACGCTCCCCCCTTATTTTTTGAGCCAGCCCACCTTTGATGCCTCTCGGGTATCCCTTTGCATCAGTTTAAAGCGAACTTTGCATGGATAAAAATCAATTAAACGCCCTTGCGGGAAGATCAGTGGTCTTCCCAAAGAAGCACGGAAACCTCAACGCGCCGGAAATCGTTCTAGATCCGATAGTTTTTGCAGTAGGAGGTGCCCATGGAGGAAAAGGATAACCCCAAGGTCAACGTCTTCTGGAAGATACCCATGTTCGAGTACCTGGAGGAGAAGGAGCTCGACCGCCTCTACTCTCTTTGCGATCGGGAGAGCTACGCCAAGGGGGAGTACATCTTCCTTGAGTGTGACCAGCCCCGCAAGCTGTACGTGGTGGTGAGCGGCCAGGTCAAGCTGCTGAAACAATCGGAGGATGGCAGGGAGATGATCCTGGAGATGGCCTACCCGGGAGATGTCTTCGGGGAGGAAGCGGTCTTCGACGGCCAGCCTTACCCCATGACCGCCCAGGCCCTGGATGACGTGGAGCTCCTATCCATATCCCGGGTGGACTTCTTCGCCTTCCTGCGGGACAACCCGGACCTGGCCCTGGAGATCATCGCTGACCTGGCGGCCCGGTTGCGGGAGGCCCAGAACACCATCCGGGCCCTGGCCATGGAAAGGGTGGAGTGGAGGATCGCCCGGGTCCTACTCCTTCTCTCCCGCCGAGCCGGCACCAAGGTGGACGGGGGGGTGAGCATAGAGCTGCCCCTCACCCGCCAGGACATCGCCGACATGGCCGCCACCACCGTGGAGACCACCATCCGGGTGCTCAGCAACTTCAAGAAGATGGGCCTGGTGGACACGGTGGAGGGGAAGATACTCCTAAAGGACCGGGACCGCCTGGAGAGCATGGTGAAGGAGGGCTGCGCCGGCCAACCTTGAGCCCCCCGGCGGGGCTGCCAGGGAGGCTTCCCCCTTCTTTTTAGGCCCCCGGTCCGCGGGGCCGTCTCACGGTTTTATACCTCTACCCATTCCCTGGACGACCCGGTGGCTTCGCCCTGGACGACTCGGTGGCTTCCGGGGACGATGACCCGGGCCGCGTCTATCCCCCCTTGAAGAATTCGGGGCATCCCATGAGCGATATCATTTCCCCTCCGCCGTGGGGCACTATCCTTAAGGCATCGCCGGTCGCTCCCGGTTGGGAAAGACACGGCAAGGTAAAAAACCGAGAGGAGGTAAGTCCCATGGCCAGGGTGAAGCTCTACTCAACCCCCACCTGCCCCTACTGCCGCATCGCCAAAGGTTTCCTGGAGGAACAGGGCGTGGATTTCGAGGTGGTGGACGTCTCCCGGGACGAGAAGGCGGCCCTGGAGATGGTGGACAAGAGCGGTCAGATGGGGGTCCCCGTCCTGGAGGTGGGAGAGACCATCATCGTGGGCTTCGACCGCAACACTTACCGGAAGGCCCTGGAACAGGCGGGCCTGCTTTCCCCCTGAGCCAAGAGGGGGCCCGGTCCTTGTCGCCCCAGGAGAGGGAAACGAATCTCGTCATGTCCCGGAAAAACCAGGGTCCCGCCTCCACCCTGGCTCCAGCCCTCGTATCGGCCTCCCCCGGTACGGTTTCCTTCCTCGGAAAGGTAGGGCCGGAGTTCCGCTTTCCCCTGACCACCGCCATGGGAATCCTCCCCCACCGGGACCCGCAAAGGGCCCTGGACCTAGCATTCTCCCTGGATATACCCTTCTGGCCCCAGCTCCCCCTGGTCTCCTACTCGGAGGACACCTATGTGCAGACCGCCCTGGGGCTACCCGGCCTGGTGGTGGACCACCAGGGGAGAAGGCTACTGCTCCACCCCGATGCCT